>JBFEXN010000081.1:0-7949 GCA_041562655.1 Sulfurimonadaceae bacterium | reverse complement strand
TTATTATTAAGAAAGTTAAAGAGGGTCTTTATAAACAAGATAGTATCATTGCAGAACTAGATACAATAGATCAAATACCCAGTGAACTTTGATATTCAAAAAGGATATGAAACAATGTTAGATTTGGCAATTATTGGTGGTGGTCCTGCAGGTTTAACAGCGGGTATGTATGCACCGCGCGGTGGTTTGGAAAATGTAACAATGTTTGAAAAAGGGATGCCTGGCGGCCAGATCACGGGGAGTTCTGAAATAGAGAACTATCCGGGAGTCACAGGAGAGATCACGGGTATGGATCTAATGATGCCTTGGCCTGAGCAGTGTCAACGTTTTGGTCTTAAGCACTCGATGGTCGAAGTCTTGAGAGTCGAGCATAAAAGTGATGGAAATTATTTGATCCACAAGGGTGATGGAACAACGGAAGAAGCCTTAAGTGTTGTTGTCTGTACAGGTTCAACACCAAGACGTGCAGGCTTTAAAGGTGAAGATGAACTTTTTGGTAAAGGCGTCTCTACCTGTGCGACTTGTGACGGTTTCTTTTACAAGGGAAAAGAAGTCGCTGTGATCGGAGGAGGCGATACGGCACTGGAAGAGTCGCTGTATCTCTCCAAAATATGTACAAAAGTCTATTTGATCCATCGAAGAGATACATTTCGTTCGGCACCTAATACGATCGAGCGTGTGAAGAATACGCCAAACATCGAGCTGATATTAAATGCGACGATCAATGAAGCCTTCGGTGATACGATGGGTGTGACAGGCCTGAGTGTCAATACACCTGAGGGGGATCGACAGATTGATGTTCCGGGTATCTTTACATTTGTAGGAAATAACGTTAATAATCAGGTTTTGAAAGATGATAACGGAAATGCTATTTGTGAATTGAACGAACAGGGACAGGTGATCGTGGACTTGAACATGAAAACGTCGACACCAGGCCTTTTTGCGGCAGGTGACCTTCGTATCGAAGCGCCTAAACAGGTCGTCTGTGCGGCTGGAGATGGTGCAGTGGCAGCACTTAGTGCTATTGCCTACGTGGATGAAAAAGTAAATGGATAAAAAAGAGAGATAATGATAAAAGTTGGTGTGTACGGCGGAACGGGACGTGTAGGAAAGCTTCTGCTTGAGGATTTAAAAAGTGATGAGGGCCTGAGTTTAGGTGCTGTATTTGTACGAAACAGCCTTGATTTTGCCATTGACCCCTCTGCCCTGGTGACAAATGATTTGGACACGTTTTTAAAAGCATGTGATGTCGTCGTTGACTTCTCCTTACCGGAAGCAACGCAAATGCTTTTGGAGGCGGCCTTAATGACGCCGAAGCCTCTTGTCATTGCTACAACGGGACTTGATACCCATCAGTTCAATCTTATGAAGCAGGCATCTGAGTCAATGCCTATCCTATATGCGACCAATATGTCTTTGGGGGTGGCGGTTCTTTCAAGACTTGTAGAGCAGGCTTCACGTGTATTGGAAGGATTTGACATCGAAGTGGTTGAGATGCACCATAAGCATAAAAAAGATGCGCCGAGTGGAACAGCTTTGACTCTGGCAGAATCTGCGGCTGCCGGCCGTGATCTTGACCTGGATAAGGTACGTGTTAGCGGACGTAACGGGAACATCGGTGAACGGACAAAGGATGAGATCGCTGTGATGACACTTCGTGGTGGAGATATCGTTGGCCGTCATACGGTTGGCTTTTATAATGAAGGTGAGTTTATCGAGATGAACCATACAGCGACTTCTCGTCATACTTTCTCCAAGGGTGCTTTACGCGCTTCAAAATGGCTAGTTTCTCAAGAAGCTGGTCTGTACAATATATCAGACTGTTTAGGATTAGATTAATCATGGAAAGACAATTAAATGAAAAGTGTGCGGTAGTCGGGATTTTTAATCACCCGGAAGCTTCGAAACTGGCTTACTTCTCACTTCACTCTCTGCAACATCGTGGACAAGAAGCGTGTGGTATCTCATCTGCGGATGGGAAAAAAGTTCATACCATCAAGGATAGAGGGCTTGTATCGCAAGTCTTTAATGATCAGAAACTGACAACACTCAATGGTGATTCAGCGATCGGGCATAACCGCTATTCAACAGCAGGGGATGATTCTATCTTGGATGCTCAACCCGTTTTTGCCAGATATGACCTCGGTGAGATGGCGATCGTTCATAACGGAAACCTGACAAATGCTCAGGAAGTACGTGATAGGCTTATTAAAAAAGGTGCGATCTTTCAAACCTTTATGGATACGGAAAACCTTATCCACCTGATTGCGAAGAGTGAGGAAAATAAGCTCTTAGACCGTATTATCGATGCTGTCAAAAAGATACAGGGAGCTTATTCCCTGGTGTTCTTGTCTCGTACAAAGATGTTCGCTATGCGTGATCCTCATGGTCTTCGCCCTCTTAGTCTTGGGAAAGTCGGGGATGGCTACATCGTCGCTTCAGAGACCTGTGCTTTCGATCTTGTCGGTGCAGAGTATGTGCGTGATGTGAAACCGGGTGAACTACTTGTCTTTGAAAGAGGAAAAGAACCTAAATCTATCCAGATATATGAGCCGACACCTAAACACTGTATCTTTGAATATGTCTATTTTGCTCGTCCAGATTCAGATGTGTTCGGGAAGAATGTTTACCAGATGCGAAAAAACATGGGAGCAGAGTTGGCAAAGATCGCCCCTATTGAAGCAGATATGGTCGTACCAGTTCCAGATGGCGGGGTTCCGGCTGCTCTTGGTTATTCGCAAGAGAGTGGCATTCCTTATGAGATGGGTATCATGCGTAATCACTACATCGGGCGTACATTTATCGAGCCTACACAACAGATGCGTGACCTGAAGGTGAAGATGAAACTTTCTCCTATCACCTCTCTTATCAAGGGCAAAAAACTTATTGTTATCGATGACTCGATCGTACGGGGAACCACGTCCAAGAGAATTGTTAAGATGCTAAAAGAAGCAGGTGCTGCCGAGGTACATATGCGTATATCTTCACCTCCGACAACAGATCCTTGTTATTATGGTATCGATACACCTGATAAGAAGAACCTTCTTGCTGCAAACATGAGCAATGAAGAGATGTGTAAGTTCATGGGAGCAGATTCACTGGCATATTTGACTCATGAGGCATTACTCAAGAGCGTTGACTCTAAAGACAGTGAATATTGTACAGCATGTTTTACAGGTGAGTATCTGTACTAATGTCTTTACAGCAGGTGTATACATTTGGGGGATACCTCAAGAATAAGTTTAATGAAAAAGTCTACAAGGCTCCTATCTCTATCTCAGGTTTCACCTGCCCTAACATCGATGGGACAGTAGCACGCGGTGGATGTACTTTTTGTGAAAACGACTCTTTCTCACCGAGTTTGGATGGTGTGCAGGAGCTTAAGGGCTTCCATCTAAACCTTGACTCGACCGAAAACCCTCATTTAGAAAAACAACTCTTACAACTCGAAAAACAGTTTGAGGTCATCGTGTCCAAAGCGAGACGTGAGTATGGGGCAAAAAAGTTTCTCGTGTACTTTCAATCCTTTACAAACACCTATGCACCTTTTGAGACATTAAAAGCACTGTATGATAAGGCATTGTCTTTTGAGGACGTCGTAGGTCTGAGTATCGGGACACGCTCAGACTCTGTGACTGATGAGACTTTGGAGTATCTGGCAGAGCTTAATAAGACAAAAGAGATATGGATCGAGTTTGGTATACAGTCTATCTATGACGAGACCCTTGAACGTATCAACCGTGGTCATGACAGTGATAATGTAAGACAGCTCATTGAAAAGTCTAAGGCGCTTGGTCTGAATGTCTGTGGGCATCTTATCTTTGGTCTTCCGGGCGAAGATAAAAAGATGATGCTAGAGACAGCAAAAAAAGCATATGAGTGGGGTATTGACTCTGTCAAGTATCATCCTCTGTATGTCGTCAAAAGAACAGCATTGGCTAATGAATATTCACGTGGAGAATTTGAACCTATCAGTGAAGAGCTGTATCTTGAGGTGCTTAAAGAGGCCATTGAGATGAAACCAAATGAGGTGAGTGTTCAAAGGATCACAGCGGGTGTGGATGACGATAGTCTCATCGCACCGCAGTGGTGTAGAGACCGAAATGCGCAAGTACGCCATATTAATAGAGAACTTAAAAAGATAGGGTTGAAGTATTAAACCCTAGTGTGCGGTGATCGTCGTAAACTCTGATACATGTTTGAAGTAGGGCGGGTATTTCATCTGAACTCTAAACGAGGTCGCTTTTCCCGGTTCTAATCTTTTTGCAACCACGAACTCTTCCACAACTTTTTGTGGTTTGTAGCTCTTTGTCTCTCCAAATGAGGTAAAGAACTCAAAGAGACCGCTTGGTTTATACAAACTTCCACCTTTTACATTTCCCGTGACATGTCCTTTGTTGACCAGTTTAACGGTCAGAACGACTTCACCAATGGTATAGTCACCCTTGTTCTTGACAAAACCTGTGAAGACAATAGTCTCGTTCCTAAGAATACGCGTGTTTTTGACACCGTAAAGGGTTGCGACTTTTGTATACTTGTCAATGGCCATCATGGCAAAGACTTCAGCTGTTGTGATGACTAAAAACGATGCGAAGATCATTGAGATGATGTTTTTTTGATTCTTCTCTTTTAGCGAGATAAGGACAAGCATGAAGAAAAGGATGATCCCCGTTATAATGGCAGTCCAATGCCAGATTGTAAAATAAGTGTTCATATGCAGCTAGCCTTGACTGAGATGTTGTACTCCTTGGAATAAGTGAATGGTTCTAAAATCATTTTAAAGTTTATGTTGTCACTGACATTGATGTCTTCTTCTTTCACTATCGACATCTTTTGGAAGGGTTGTAGAGGATAGACGATCTCCTCAATAAAATTTGTCGCACCTCGATAGGCTTTTGAACTGAGCGTACATTTTTTATAGGCTTGTTTACCGAGGTTTGTCAGTGTTCCTTTGATCACTACTGCTTCTGAGAACTCAAGACGCTTGATGCTCAGGTCGCTTATGTGTGTTTTAAAAATGGTAGAGTGGATGTAGTTATACCCAAGTATAGGTCCGCTAATGATAATGACGAATGCTACTAAAATAAGAAGGAGGGAAAGCCCTACCTTCTTTCGAAGCACAATAGCCAACAGTAGTATCAGGAAAAACAGGCCGCCAGATACCGCAAATAAAATATAGTCATAATCGTGTAAAGTGGCTACGAAGCTCTGTATCGTTGATTTTAACTGATTCATTTTTCTCTGGAGTTTTTCTCGGTGATACCACTCATATCAAAACGACGTGCAAGTTCTTGCTTGATACGATCCGGTGAGATGTTCTTTAGCCCTAAGGCAACCATACAGTGATAGACGAGATCGGCTGCTTCATATATGATCTCTTCTTCATTATCATCTTTTACGGCAAAACATAACTCTCCAGCCTCTTCGACGATCTTTTTCAGAATCGTGTTCTCGCCTTTTGCAAAAAGTTTCGCTGTCCATGAAGTCTCAGGGTCCGCACTTTTGCGATCTAAGATGATATGATACAGTTCGTCAATGACACCGTAGATAGCCGCAGAGTCTACTTCGACCTCAGATACGGCTTCGCCCGTTTCGATATTGGTAAAGAAACAGGACTTGCGTCCAGTATGACAGGCAACACCTTCTTGGACGACCTTGATAAGAAGAGTGTCATTATCACAATCAAGCAAGAACTCTTTTATAGCCTGTGTATGACCACTGCTTTCACCCTTTTTCCATATACGCTGCTTGGAGCGTGAGAAATAGTGTGCGATCTTCGTGCTTAGAGAGAGTTCAAGTGCCTCTTTGTTCATGTAAGCCATCATGAGTACTTCATTTGTACCGGCTTCTTGAACGATGACAGGAAGAAGCTCAGACTTGTCCCAATCGACTTTGTTTATTGTGTTTTGCATTATTAGTTTTCTTTGATTAAAGTATTAAATCAAATCGACAAAGTGTAGATTTGATTTAATGCTTTTGACTTGAAGCAAAGGCTTCAAGATCAAGGACTACTGCGCAGTCGTGCGTTTTTGTTTGTCTTTCATGTCAACCCAGATATTTGGAGTCGATCCACCAGGTGTTAAGAATATCTTTGCATCCTTATTCTCACGAAGTGCATCATTAAACATACCTTGGACTTTGATCTGCTCAAGTTGGATCAGCTTCGTTGTAAGGGATTGAGAGATGACAATATTTGCTCTAGCCTGTGCTTTCGCTTCGATCTCGATGGCTTTTGCCTTACCTTCTGCTGCGATCTTGATAGCGTTAGCTTTACCACGCTCAGTCTCTTCACGTTTGAAGGCTTCTTGTTTGGCGCGTTCGACTTCTTGTTGAGCCTGCTCTACTTGTTGTTTAGCCAACTGAACACGCTCGATCTGGTCTTTGACCTTTTGAGGAAGGATGATCTCACGAAGTTGCACTGATTCCAGCATTGCCGGTGTGTTCTCTTGTTTATCTACGCTTTGTCTGATCCCCTGATCGATGGAAGCAGCGATCTCGTTACGTTTAGTAGGCAGTGACTCCGCATCATATTGACCGATAACATTTCTAACGATATCGCGAACAACAGGATTGATGATTTTCTCTTCCCATGTAAAGCCCCAGTTAGAGATCGTCTGTGCTGCATTTGTTGCATTCAAACGGTATTGTACGGTCAGTTCGATTCCTACAGGCAGACCGCGCTTATCTAGTACGGTAATCGCCGGTTTAACGCTTAGGCCTTCACCTGTAGCAGATGAGCGGTCGATTCTGTCAGCATAATTGATGATACGTACTTTTGTATCGACCAAATAAACTTTTTGGATGACAGGGATGATAAAGTGTAGGCCCGGAAGAAGAGCATTCGCTTCATATTTACCATTAGTCGAAAGGATACCGCGTTGTCCCTCTTCGACGATCGTAAAGGGCTTAGCTAAGAGTAAAAGGACTACCAGACCAATGATAAAGTATAAGAAACCCGAACCTTTAAAGTTAAAGTCGATGTTTGGTGCTTTGGGAGTTCTTGGAGGAAAGTTGTTTCCCCCTCCGCTGTCACCGCCTGTTTTTTTCTTCTTGTTGAAATAGTCATTCATATCTGTTGCCATTTTATACATTCCCATAGTTAAGTTCCTTAATCGATATACGTAAGATAGTGTTCATATTTTGCATTACGTCCAAAAACGATATCAAAATAGGTGCTCTGGATTTTTTCAGTGATAGGTCCACGTGAACCACCGCCGATCTGACGGGCATCGATATCTCTAATAGGAGTGATCTCCGCAGCTGTTCCCGTCAAGAAAGCTTCTTCTGCAATGTAGACCTCCTCACGGGAGATACGACGTCGGACCACTTCATAGCCCATGTCTTTGGCGATCTCTATGACCGTCTTCTGTGTGATAGACTCCAAGGAGTTGTCATTTGGTGGTGAGATTAGCTGACCTTTGTAGACCATAAAGAAAGATGCACCACTGGCTTCGGCTACATACCCTTGGTCATCAAGTAGAAGTGCTTCATCATAACCGCACTCGATCGCTTCAAACTTTGCCATCTGTGAGTTTAGATAGTTTGCTGTTGCTTTCGCTTTACCCATGTTAGACGTGTTAGCTGGACGGGTCATTGAAGCAATCTTCAAACGGATACCGCTTTTGAGTCCCTCTTCACCAAGGTATGCACCCCATTCCCAAGCTGCAAGAACCGTTTCTACAGGAGCTTCTTTGTGGTAGACACCCATCACGCCATATCCCAAAAATGAAAAAGGACGAAGATAGACGTTATCACCGGTAAACTCATTTTTTCGCAACAGTTCAACTTGTGCTTCATTGAGTTCTTCAACCGTGTAAGGAATATCGATAAGTGTCATCTTTGCCGATTCTAATAGTCTTGCTGTATGATCATTCAGACGAAAAATCGCATAACCTCTGTCTGTCTTGTATGCTTTCGTCCCCTCGATTACACCATTTCCATAATGTAGT
>JBFEXN010000080.1:0-7979 GCA_041562655.1 Sulfurimonadaceae bacterium | reverse complement strand
AGTTTTAAAAAGCTTTTCAGGCTCATCGGTTCACCTTCAGCCGTGTCAAGATCTTTGACATCCACCGATGAGGCTTCTATATCTTCCACGTCGACAAACTCTTCTACCCTCTTATCAACGTGAGGCAAGAACTTTGACGTTATGGTATGTAATACCTGCTTCAACTGCTCGTCGCGCTCTTTGTATATCTGTTCTATCTTTTGCTTCTCTTCGATGAGCATCTGCTCTTTCTGCTCTCGAAGGTGGAGATTCTGCTTTTCAAGCTCCTTGACCTTCTCTTTGAGGCTGTTGTTCTCTTCTTCAATGTAGCTGTAATACTTCGTATCAGTCGGTTCTTGTGCCGGCGTAGCGGGTTCATCGATAAGGACATATTTTGTTCCATGTTCTATCACACAGTCCAAGCTTCCCCTGCGTATTCTGTTGTGGATCGCTTCTTTTGAAACTTTGAACTTCTCTGCTGCTTCCGCTACACTTAGTTTTGACATCTTTATCCTTATTTTACCGTACACATCTTTATCAGTGTATCTATCAAACTCACATCCAAATGCCCCTGCATCTGTTTTTTCATCAGGCTTATCGCTTCAAAACTTGTCATCGCGGCTTTATAGGAACGTTTTGTCGTCAAGGCATCAAAAACATCACATACAGCGATAATGCGTGCAAAAAGTGATATCTGACTGTCTTGCAGGCCGTCAGGATAACCCGTTCCATCAAGTTTCTCATGATGACTCCTGATCCCTGACAATATCCTTTTGTCCGTGATTCCCATTCCTACAGCGATATCATATCCTGCCGCTGGGTGTTTTTTCATGCGGGTAAACTCGATATCCGTCAGTTTCCCGTTTTTATTGATAATATCCCAGTCTACCTTGCTCTTACCCAGGTCATGCATCATCGAGGACATGCCTATATCTTCCAAGTCCTTGTCCTTCAGACCCAAGAACTTCGCAAGACTTAATGCGTAGATGCTGACGTTGATAGAGTGGGTGTGCGTATAATAATCGTGCGCAGCGATCTTCATAATCGATGCCAACGTCGCCTCGTCCTGAAGAACGAGATTGACAAACCCATCGACCACAGCCTGGCTTTTTTGCATATTGGCCAAAGAGTCAGGGTTTTTAAAAAGTTCGTCCATGACCTCAGAGGCCTTTGAGTATACGATGTCCGCTTTCTCGGAAAAGGGGATTTCGCTATTTGCCGCTATATTTTTGAGATGTCCTTCTGCATACCGCTGGTACTTCTCATACTCTTCATCTATGACAAACAGTTTTTCAACCTCACGCAGACGAACTTTTTTGTCCCCGTCAATAACGCTGTCACTCTGTAAGAAAAGACTCATCTGCGTCTTTGTCTCATTTGCCTCGTAAGTGGCAAACTCTAATAGCTGACCTTCCGTTATCAACCTCTTGTCAATAGCCTTATAGCGTTTTTCCTTTGCCATTTCGTCTTCTATTATCTGAAATTCTCAAACACAAGAGGCGCATCCCACTCCATAGCTCGGATGTGCTTCATCGCTTTTTGCAGGTCGTCCAGATTCTTGCCCTTGACTCGGATATGGTCGCCCTCTAAAGTCGCAGTGACCTTCATCTTCTGTGTCTTTATCTCTGCCACTATCTTCTTGGCCTCTTTTGACTCGATATAATCAACGATCTTGAAGACCTTTCGTCTGTCCCCACCGCTGGCATCGACAACAGACGCCTCATCCAAGACCTTAGAGCTTAATTCGCGTTTTAGCAGTCGCCCGATAACGATATCTTCCAAGGCTTCAAGTTTATTGTCACTTGAACTTGTCAACGTCAACGTCTTTGCCTTCTCGTTATAATCGATATCAGCCGTGATGCCTTTAAAGTCATAACGGGTCACAACTTCTTTTTCTGCCTGATTTATAGCATCTTTAAAGTTTTGCATACTGATTTTTGCCGAGATATCAAAGGAATGCTCTTTTGCCATTCTTCCTACCTAAATATAAATTATTTTTGTAGTTGAGTATAGCAATTTCAAACTTAGTAATTTATTTTGATTTTAAATTTAAAAATGAATTTTGTCTGCTATAATAACTCAAATTGTAAGAGGGGATTCTCATGTTCAAAAAAATGCTAAAAAACCTTGGGATCAAAGAACGCATCAACTACCTTTTAGTGTTGGTAAGTGTTTCTGTCCTGGGTGCTGCAGCTTTTGCTTTCTTCACGCTACACAGTATCGGAGGTCAATATAATGATCTCCAGCATCACTCTACTGCAGGGGCCATGGAAACGCTGCATATTCAAAAAAACCTTAACTATATCTCACGCACAACGCGCGACATCATGTTGGGTGGAGACTATGAAAAAGATATGCAAAAGCTCAAAAGTCGTACGGAAGAGATCCGTCACTCTTTTGACAAGTTAGCCAAGACCATTGAGGATGAGCGTTCGATCGAACTTATCAAAGAAGCAAAAAACAGTACGCTTACCTTCCTTGACAACTCGTATCAGATGATGGCGAATCTTAGCAAGGATGAGATCAGTGACAATACAAAAGAAAACTACACACGTTACAAAGAGACGCTGACACCATATGCAACTGCTTCGCGTGTCGCTTTTCAAAAAGTCGTCGAACTAAAAGAGAACGAACTAACGACCGCTTCTGACAAGATGAACGGTGAACTAACTTTCTACAAGTTCTTCTTCCTTGTCACAGGTGTACTGATCACCGCCCTTGTCTTCTTTTTTGCTACGGCAGTAAGAGCTTCTATCACCAACGCGCTGACGATGTTCACTGGAATCATGCAACGCTCTGCTGATGGAGACTTTGAGAAAACGCAAATAGACGAACGCGATGATACTGAGCTGGGACAGATGAACATGGCCCTGCAAAAGCTTCTTCATCAGGTAAGATTCTTTATTGAAGAGATCAACATCTCCTTTACAAATGCAACTCAAGGCAAGTTCGAGCGCTGTATCTCAAAAGAGGGTATGCACGGTGAGTTTACCATTGCCATTGAGAACATCTGCCAAAGTCTAAATCAGATGAAAGAGCAAGAGGCTAAAAAACGCCGTGATGCGCTGAACACAAAACTAAGTTCTCTTGCAGGTAGCGTTATGAAAAGTCTTGAGGGTATCCAAAGTGACCTACAACACGACATTACCGCACTCAAAGATGTAACGGCCGCTACTAAAAATGCAGCTGATCTCTCTAATGACAGCCGCAGTGACATTGAAAGTATCGTTACCGAGCTTCAGCGCCTTATGGAACACACTGGAAACAATAATGAAGCAATCGCATCCCTTGCAACGCAAGTCGGTGAGATCACCTCAGTCATCCAGTTAATCACAGATATCGCAGATCAGACCAACCTGCTTGCTCTCAATGCCGCCATTGAAGCAGCTCGTGCAGGTGAACATGGACGTGGATTCGCCGTTGTTGCCGATGAAGTCCGTAAACTTGCAGAACGCACGCATAAAGCGACCTCAGAGATCTCTGTCTCAATCAAATCACTACAGCAAGAGATGAACGATATCCAGACAAGCTCCGAGCATATGAGTGAAGTCGTTGAAAGTTCAAGTGAGAAGATCACAAACTTTGAAGGTACAATGATCGAGCTGAACGAAGGCTCGAATAAAATCGTTGATTTATCATACAACATGGAAAACAGTATCTTTATCGTACTGGCCAAAATAGATCATATTATCTATAAATCAAATGCCTACAACACGATCATCAACAACAAACCTTCGCTTGTTGCCAGTGATCATCATCAATGTCGTCTTGGTAAGTGGTATGATGGAGAGGGAATGCGTAGGTTTAATGAGACACCTTCATTCAAACTCATCCCTGGACCACACAAAATCGTTCATGACACAGCTAATGCAAATGCTGCTTATCTTGATGATGGTATAGAAGACTCTCATGTTGATGATGGCGATAAGGTAATCGCAAACTTTGAACAGATGGAAAAAGCAAGTGAAGAGCTGTTTATCCGTCTTGATGCCGTTCTTACAGAAGCAAACGGCTAGACAAGACTCCCTCTAGTTAAAAAGAGGGACTGCCAAAATCTGGCATCCCATCAAAGCCTCCGCCAAAGTTCATTCCCCCACCAAAGTTCGGATCCATATACCCCATTATCCCACTTTTACTTCTAAGCATGGCTATATCTTGTTTTGGTGCGATCCCCTGAGGACAGACCGGAACACACTCATTACAAAGCGTACAGTCCCAGATGCCATTGGTCTGGACTGATTCGATCTTCTCTTGGATATCTTGTTCGCGTACATCTGCGACATAGCGCCATGATCGTGTCAGAGCAAAAGGCCCGATAAACGCTTCATTAATCGCATAAACAGGGCAGGCAGAGAAACAGGAACCGCACAGTATACAATCACTTTGGAGCTCGTTGACCTCAGCCTGCTCAGGTGTCACCTTTGTGTTGGCGCTATTATCACTGCTCCAGGCTTTGGCTTTGAGATTATATTGCATCATCTTGTCCACATCGACAATAAGATCACGTAATACAGGAAGGTTCTTTAACGGTTCGATAAGATCGCCATCACTTAGTTTATACGCACAGGCCAACTCTTCGGTACCATTTACACGCACAGCACATGAACCGCAGACACCGGAGCGACATCCTGCACTAAAACTTAGACTTGCATCAATCTTTGTCTTGATATGATTAAGCGCCTCTAATAGCGTAAGGTTTTCCTCCGGCAGTTCATACTCCAGGATATCCTCGGATATCTCGGTCTCTGCGTTATATCGTTTGATTTTAACCTGCATAAGACGCTCCTTTAATCACAATACTCTCTCTCATACACTTCATCATCAAGATCGTCCTCATAGTCCTCTTCATCCCAATTATCTTCGGGATTGAAAAAGTCACTCTCATCATCCTCTAACTCTTCATCACTGATCTGTGATTTACGTTCACTGTTCATTTTTAAGCTAAAAAATCCACGCATAAGACGTCCTCCTCTTTCCATGACAAAGTGTGTGCAGAATATGTTTCATCGTCCCTGTTGGGAATATCCTCTCTATAATGCGCTCCACGGCTCTCTTTTCTGCTAAGTGCCCCGACGAGCAGTACTTCTGAAAGCTCAAGGACATTGCTAAACTCAATAAACTCGACAAGATTTGTGTTGTAACACTGGCTCTTGTCCTTCGGGCCCATAAGTGGGATATCACACTGTGTTTTACGTACGATCGCAAGGGCTTCTTCAAGAGCGCTTTCTGTGCGCTTGATACCTGCATTCTCATAAAACAGTTTTCCTAAAAGTTCCCGCTTTTCATAGAAGTCGATCTCGTTAGAAAGTTCTTTTATCCCTGCGATAAAGGCTCTATCCTTTTCTAACTGTTCGGTGCTTGCACTGACGGTACTATTTTGTTGAGCATATGTGCTCGCACTCTTACCCGCCTGCCGGCCAAATACGATCAACTCCAAAAGGGAGTTTCCTCCCAAGCGGTTTGCTCCGTGAACCTTGTGGTTTGCTGCCTCTCCTGCTGCATATAAGCCACCAATACAGCTCATCGAGCTCTCATCAACATCAATGCCGCCCATCGTATAGTGGGCCACAGGCTTGATTGGGATAAGATCGACTACAGGGTCTATCCCCTCGTAGGTAATGGCAAGTTTTCGCTCTTGGGGAAGCTCATGATCGATGAACTCTTCACCCAGATGACGAATGTCCAAAAAGACTTCTCCAGCCTTCTCTATCTCACTGTTGATAGCGCGTGCGACAATATCCCTCGGGGCCAGCTCATCTGTAAAACGTTGCTTGTCAGCGTTCAAGAGATATCCTCCGGCCCCGCGTGCAGATTCAGATATCAAGATAGCTGAGTTCTTAAGTGCCGTAGGATGAAACTGTACAAACTCCATATCCGAAAGGCGCGCACCCGCACGTATCGCCGCGGCAAGACCATCTCCAGTTGAAGCACTCGAATTGGTAGAAAAACCGTGAAAGAGCTGACTGTAACCACCCGTAGCGACAACGACAGACTTTGCCTCTATCTGCACCACCTCTCCCGTTTTGATATTCAAAAAAGTCGCTCCACTGACATGGGCTCCCTTGTCTTGCACAATGTAGTTCAATAGAAAGTGTTCGTTTACAAACTCTATTCCCATCTTTGAGGCTTGATCATAAAGAGTATGCAGTATCTTTAGGCCCGTATAGTCTTGAGCATAACAGGCACGGACACCTGAGGCACCGCCCAAACGACGCTGAGCGATCTTTCCATCCTTAGTGCGAGAAAAGGGCAGTCCTATCCTGTCCAGCCACTCAATACTCTCAATAGCTTCCTCACAAAGTTTTCGTACGGCATCTTCATCGGCAAGGCCCTGTGCCGACCTGAGTGTGTCTTGTATATGTGCTTCGACACTGTCCTCTTCGACATTGGCCATCGCTGCATTGATGCCCCCTTGAGCCATCGAGGTCTGTGAACGTGTGGGAAAAGACTTTCCTACCACCTTGACACTTGCCCCTGACTCCTTGGCTGCGATCGCAGCAACAAGTCCCGCACCGCCAGAACCGATTACTAGTACGTCAATCATTTGTGCTTCTTTTTTCTTTATTCAACTTCTTTTGCTGCTATTCTACGACTATTGCTTTTGTAAAGAGGTTAAAAGGGGCGGTCTCGTGAAGAAGTTAAGAATTGTTTGTGTTCTGCAGACCTTAACGTCTGACCAGCTTTGTGTCCGTCTTTTGAACCCGTTCTATAATATCCGCATATCGATGAATCGAACTTACATATCGCACCGGTTCCGATCCACGTGCATATCCGTACTTGAGCTGTTTATAATATTTCTTCTGTGAAAGCAGGGGAAGGACCGTTTTAAGATCTCTCCATGAGTTTGGGTCCTTATTCATCCGTCTTGCCAGAGTCTGAGCATCGTGCAGATGGCCCATTCCGATGTTATACGCTGCCAAGGTGAAGGCAATACGGTCTTCTCCTTTGACCTCATCATCAATTCGTTTCTCAATCTCGGAAATGTATTTCGCACCTCCATAGATACTCTGTTTCGGGTCCAAACGGTTTTCAATACCAAGATGCTTAGCTGTTGTCTGCGTCAACATCATCATCCCTCTTACACCTGTATGACTGACGGCATTGGCATTCCAGTGTGACTCCTGATAAGACTGGGCTGCAAGCATTACCCATGGTATCCCATATCTGTTCGCCGCATCTTTAAAATATTTCTCATACTTTGGGAAACGTGATCTTAGGCGCTTATGAAAGACCTTCGTGTCATAATAGTCAAAGGGCTTTAGGTAACTGTAATAGAAGTCTCGCAATTCTGCCATCTTTCCGACTTGTTCACATTGATTTAGCCACTTATGCAGATCGTTTTTAAGTGATGTGTCATCAGAGGGGAGTATCCAGGAAAGATGCCTTATCTCGCTGATGGAGAAAGCCATCGCAAGCTCTGGATAATAGCGCTGATTAATTGCAAAGATGTTTGAATCCGCAACCGTACAATCTATCTCCTTTTTCCAGACCCTCTCTAAAAGTTCCTCTGTCGAGCGTTCTTCATCATAGCTGATCTGCATCTGCGGGTAGTTGTCTTCCAGGTTTTTCACTCCCTGCCCGTATGATGCGGCTTTGGCCACCACCACATTCAGCCCTGTCAAATCCTCCATGTCTTTTGGAAAGTTCTTCTGTTGATACATGTCTTTATGACAGATCATCTGCTCTTGGACTAGAAAATATTCCGGCCCAAACATAAACTCTTCTTCCCTCTCCTGCGTGGCACTGAGTCCGGCTGCTATGATGTCGCCTATGCCCTTTCTGCTTATTTCAAGGGCCTCTTCTACCGTGTCTACCACAGACAGGTTCAGATCGACACCGATCTCTTTGGCGTAAGACAGAAGCAGTTCATATTCAAACCCCATTTCTCTCTCCGCTCCTACGTAATAGACGGTAGGCGAGTTCAATATAACCACATTCAGTCGTTTTTTTGCTTTGATCTTCTCTAGAGTACTCATGGATGCAGCTCTCTTTTCAGCCGT
>JBFEXN010000079.1:0-7981 GCA_041562655.1 Sulfurimonadaceae bacterium | reverse complement strand
ACAAGCCTTTGCGTATGCCCGACGATAGGAGACTTTCCACCGATCTGTCTGTAAATCTCTTGAGAAGACTCGGTCCTGAAAAAAGTGATCATCGTAGCGACAAATTTTCGCAGTGCGCCGCTTTTCATCGTCAATATGTTGGGGTCATTAAACATGTTCTCCAAGAACATCTCGACTTCTGAAAGGTTGTTTGGTCCGCCCATATTAAGTAGTATGATAGCTTCTTTGTTCGTCTTTTCTGTATTCATTCTTTTTCCAAAATCTCTTTTATATGTTCGACCACGTCGGCATTAAACAATATATCGTTATGCCCAACATTGCCATATTCATAAAAACCGGCAAGGTTGTTGATATGATTTTTCAGCATTTTAGCATGTTTAATATTAACTACCTCGTCATCACTCGCAGCGTAGACATGAATCGGTACGTCAATATGCGGGACAAAGTCGACGGAGGGAAACCTCTGCTTCAGCACCCATTGGATTCCGCTAAAGGGATAGCGTCTTTTCATCACCTCATAAACTGAGTCATAAGGTGCCATAAGCAAGATTTCTCTTACCTTACGTTGAGAACCTAAAAATGAGGCCACTCCTGTCCCTAAGGAATACCCCATCAGGATAATCTGTTCAGGTTTATAATCATATCTGAGCACAAGGTCATCATAGATATGCATCGCATCTTCAAAAAGTCGACTCTGTGTCGGTTTGCCCTCACTCTTTCCATATCCTCTATAGTTATAGTTGATAAAGGGCATATGAGGATAGTGTGAAGCAAATTTTTCTACCAGAGCAACGGAATCTTGCTGCACCCCGCCGAAATAGAGTATGATCTTATCAGAAGCCCTCTCCGGTTGGTACAAGACACCTTCAAGCAGGGTCTCATCTTCCGCGGGAAGAATAAGAAAAGTCAAGGACTCCTGCAGCGCGGATATCTTCTCCTCGTCTCTATAATACACAGGAGAGAAGAACAGGCGCGCCTGAAAGAGGTAGACAAACAACATCACCACCGCATATAATAACAGACAGATCCCAAGAAAGCTTAACAGCGTCACCTTACAGATCCTTTCTTGAGCCATCGATAAAAGAAACGGCTTGGAGCAAGGAACGAAGGGAGCTCTTTTTTCTCAAGAAGGTGCTCGACCATGATGTGCGACAGGTAAGGAGCTAGGACAAAACCGTACCCACCTACTCCGTTTATCATATACACCCCAGGATAGTGTTCAAGTTCGACTTCGTCGTGATTCTTCACGTTTGCGGGAATGTTCTGCAGGCTTTTATCCGCGTCGATGATTGGTCCCAGAAGAGGAAGGTAGTCATTTGAGCCTGAACGCATGCCGGTAAAGGAGCTGTGTATACGAACATCATCAAGTTGAACACTTTTTCGCGCCAGGTCTACCAGGGAAGCTTCACCCTCTTCTTTTGCCGGCATCTGATCTTTATCAAGGTAATGGCTTGCCCCGATAGCAATACGTCCGTTCTTCTTGGTCGCTGACACAGAGACCTCATGATGGACACTTGAGTGCATCTGCGTAGAACTTGTGACCTCGCATCGTTGTCCAAAAACGCGACGCAGCTTGATATAGGGTTCTTGAAAGACCTCCTCGTAAGCACCCGTACACAAGACCAGTTTTGCGGTTTTATACTTATCGATGTGCCACATTCCGTCTTGATATCGAGGACTCGTCACCTTGAGTTTGACCTGCTTGACACCTTTTAACATCGCCTCGCAGACCTCTTGTGCTTCTACGATGGCATTGTCTTTGATGTAGACATTGGAAAAAGAACGTGCATAAGGCGTAAGCGAAGAGAGCAGTTCACTCGGAGCGGCTTCTGTGTTGAGCATCGTATGCTCTTTGAAGTATTCGACTTTTTCATTCTCGTCCTCATATTTTGCAATATGCAACAGGGAAGCTGATGTTGTAGCGTCTTTGAAGTTCTCTTTGTAAAAAGGCAAGGAAAAAAGATAGGCTTTTTCTATGAGTTCTTTAAGGGGACCCGACTTTGAGATCTTTGGGTTAATAAAAGCACCCGCAGCCCCACTTCCGCCGGAGGCGACCCCGTCTTGTTCAAGCACAAGGACATTTTGGCCTTTTTGTGTGAGGGCATAGGCCAGGGAACAACCATTGATACCCGCACCGACGATGATGATATCAAATGTTTGTTGCATCGCTTAGATCGATATCTCTTTGATGTCAGCTATAGACTTGAAGCTTTTATATACCGAAGAGACCAGGTGCTTACGGTTTGTCTTGATCTTCTCATCATCAGCGTTGACCATGACCTTGTCAAAGAAGGTGTCAAGTTCCGGTTTTAATGAAAAGAGTGCCTCCAGGTGTGTCTCATAGTCGTCATAACTCTTAGCCGTCACCTTTTTGTAAGCATCGTACAGAGCGATTTCTGCTTCATTCTCAAACAATTCCATGTTGATGCTTAGTTCATCATCAAGGTCGACGTCTTTTGTGATATTTGCGACACGTTTGAAGGTTGAAAAACTTTCCGAAAAGCTTTGCGAGTTCACAATAGCGTCTAGTGCTTTGATCTTGGCATCGATCACACAGATATCTAGTTCATCTGCGGCGATAACGGCTTTGATGACAGACGGGTTGACTTTGTAGAACTGGTTGATCCTCTCTAAAAAGAACTCCTGCAGACGCGAATAGTCAAATGATGTGTACTCCTGTGCAAAAAGTGTCTCGAACGAAGCAATATCAAAATCAAACTTATACGCATTGACAATTCGTATAATCCCGTTTACAGCACGTCTAAGGGCAAACGGATCACGCGAACCCGTTGGTATCTGATCGACGCTGAAAAGGCCTATCAAGGTGTCCAGTTTGTTTGCCATCGCAACAACGGCACTTACCACAGTAGAAGGAAGCTCAGCATCCTCTCCATCAGGTAGATACTGCTCTTTGATCGCCAATGCTACACGCTCATCTTCGTTTTGTGCAAGCGCATAGTAATACCCCATCAAGCCCTGAAGCTCAGTAAACTCAAAGACGACCTCGCTCATAAGATCGGCTTTTGACAACTCGACAGCTCGCTCCACACTTACCGGATCAACACCATATGCCTTTGCGAGGATGGCAGCTATTCTTTTCTCTCTTTGTATCTTATCCAGTAAAGAGCCCAAGCCATTCATAAAGGTCACTTTTTCCAGACCGTCGTTGACCAGGGTGCGTTTGAGGTCATTATCGTAGAAGAACAAGCCATCTGCCAAACGTGGGCGCAAGACTTTTTCGTTCCCTTCGATGACCTTAGTGAAATCATCAGTCAAGGCATTGGATACGACGACGAACTTATTCGTCAACTTGTCATCTATGAAGACAGGGAAATAACGCTGGTGCTCTTTCATCGATGCGATGATGACTTCAGGAGGAAGGCGCAAAAACGATTCGTCAAAACTTCCCAGCAGTGGAGTCGGGTTCTCTGTAATAGCGATGACTTCATCCAAGAGTTCTTCATCTCTTTCGATGGAAACACCAGCCTCTTTTTCAATGGCATCAAAACCTTCCAGGATGACCTGACGACGTTTTTCAGGAAAAAGTGTCACGGCAGAGTCTTCTAAGACATCAAAATACGCCTTTGCCCCCGAGACATTCGTGGCATCAAATGAAGCGATACGATGGACATAGGTATGTTTTTGTGATTTGACACCAAAGAGTTCTACCTCTACCAATTCATCGTTCAGCATGACGTTTAACCATCGGATAGGACGGATGAAACTTTTCTCAAGGCTTCCCCAACGCATTGACTTGCCAAAGTTCAGGCTGCTGACAAACTCATTGATCATCTCTTCCAGGAGCAGTTTGCTCTCTTGGCCAGAGATCTCTTTTTTATAATAAAGGACCTCTTTACCGCCCTTTTGGCTGCGTGAAAGTTCATCGACACTCACACCACACTTACGTGCGAACCCCTCGCATGCCTGTGTTGGCTTACCCTGCTCATCAAAGGCAATAGCAACAGGTGCACCAAAGAACTCTTCTTCTGAATCCGGCTGAGCGACATTGAACTCTCTATGCCATAAGACCAAACGACGAGGAGTATAATAAAACTCGAAAGAACACAGAAGAGACCTCTCTTCAAGGATCTTTGCCCATTTTTTCTCTATGTTGTTTAACTCTTTAAGTAAAGGGACGGCCGGTAGTTCTTCAACACCGATCTCAATCAATAACGGTTGTAACATCAATAAACCTTAGTATGTAGAAGCTATATCTTTATAATTTTCGTGATTCTATCCAATTGTGGGTTAAACTTAGTTGACCCAAACACACAACTACCAAGACAATACGGTCGGTCTTACTAAAGATATGCCCTGGAACCATAGTCATCTGCATTAAATCTAGATGAAACTACAATTAACTTTAAAAACTTATGTTTAATTAAAAGATGACCTCGATACAATACCACATAATTTAAAACAGGAGCAGAAAATGCCAAAGATTAACAAATATGTAGATATCGATACAGTTGAGCGTGAAGCCAAAAAAGACCTGATCGACCGTCACTCTCCATTTATCACAGTACTTGGTGATGCCAAAGCAGGCGAGATGCTAGCAGTTAACGTTAAAATGGGTCAAGAGTATACTCACCCGGATGATTTTGATCACTTTATCGAAAGCATCACTCTTTTTGATGGTGAGACTAAACTTGCAGCCGCTTCATTTGTTCCAGGAACACTTGGTAATGAGAAGTCACACGCTGAAGTAACGTTTAACATCCGTCCAATGGGTAAAAAACTTAACCTTGTTGCACACGGTTACTGTACTAAACACGGTATCTGGGAATCTACTCCTGTAGAAGTAGCAGTAGCTCAGTAATCTCTTTCTTTTCATATGAGGCTTCAAAGCCTTGTATGACATCTTCATAAAAACTCACTAAAACACAAAACAACCGACTGTTTTTCAATGCATTGCCCATACAGTTCTATGCGCTCTTGCGTCAAAGTACATACTGTCTGAGCGGCACCTGCCTCTTATCTGAATATCTTGTCTCTTAAAGACTCCAAGGTATCAATAAACTCCATGAACTTGACGGGCTTGTTCAAGTGTGCATCACTGAGCTCTTCACAATCTTCGCGCCCTGCCCACTCTGCCTCGTCTATATCTTCAAACTTACTGTCAAGGGCCGACATGACGATGATGACCACATCTTTGTCCAGATCTCTTATCTTGCATATCATCTCGTGACCAGACATGGAAGGCATCTTAAGATCGGTAATGACGATGGCGTATTTTTTTTCTTTAAAAAGCGTTAGTCCCTCTTGCCCGTTCGTAGCACTGTCAATATTAGGAAAGATATTCTCAAAAAACTCCAATGTCGCGTTTCTGACATCTGCTTCGTCCTCTACATAAAGGAGATTGACCTTTGAGAGGTCTTCTCTTAACTCTTCAAACTTTCCCATTTTCCTCCGCCTTTTTTGGTATGGTGATATTAAAACAGACACCCTCTTGCAGGTTATGTGCCCTGATTCTTCCATGCAAGTGCTTCTCAATGATCGTCTTGCTCATATGCAGACCTAAGCCTGTCCCATTTTTCTGATTCTTGGTCGAGAAATAAGGGTCAAACACCTTCACTCTAATCTCTTCTGGGATAGGCAACCCATTGTTACAGATGGACATGTGTATATTATCCATATCTTCCTTCGTGTCGATAGTTATCTTAGGATCTGTCACTCTGTTTTCAATCAATGCCTCTTTCGCATTGTTGATAATATTGATGACAACTTGCAATAACTCTCTTGAGTAAAGAAGCACTTCTGAGGTTGATTCATATTTTTTCTCCACAATTATATTATGATTTTCCAAGCTTTTGCCAACAACTTGCAAAGTTTCTTCAATAATATCGTTTATGTCCCTCATCTCTTTTTTCTTGTTCGGGCTGAAAAAGTGTCTAAAATCATCTATTGTTTTAGACAAGTGTTCAGTCTGTATCAATACTTTAGACGCAATATCATTGACTTTTTCTGACTCCAGGCTATCAAGCTGAGCATGAAGCTTTAGACTGTTAGCACTCATGGCAATCACAGTGATCGGCTGACGCCACTGGTGGGCGATCATGGATATCATCTCACCCATGGCAGCATGCCTTGATTGTGTGATCAGCATCTCCTCTTTCTCAATAATACTGTCGATCATCTTGTTTAGTCCTGTTGCCAACTCACCAACTTCATCGCTGTTACGGACATCCACTTTGTTGGTATAATCATTTTGAGATGTCCGATTGACCACGTGCAGCATCAATTTCATTGGTATTATGATCATCTTGTCAAGTACCAAATAGATGACCGCACTCAGGACCAGCACCAGCATTATCGAGCCAAAAACCTGGGCTAAGGTATCATCAAGCAACTCTTCCTTTAAATACTTATCCGTGACGTGCAGAGAGATGTACCCTATCTGCTCATCTTCACGCATGATTTTTTCATATTTTATAATAAACGCAGGCGCACCATGAAGTGATTTGATATCCTTGACTTTTTGATCTTTCTCATCCCACTGTTTACCGACTAAAAGCCCTCCGTCTCCCTCGATCACAATACCGCTGATATCGCTATCCAACATCTCGGTCATCACGATCTCATCAACCCAATTCGAGTCGATTTCCCATAACGGCACGACCAGATTACTGGCAAGTCCCCGTACCGCTCTGTTAGCCTTCTCATCCAACTCTTGAGTCAAATGGGTCTTTTTTTGCGTGTAATCATAATATGAGAACAGTATTGAGATCGATGCTGTACTCATGAAAATGAAAAATATAACCTTTGACCTGATACTAAAGTTTCTATACCTTGACATATCACTCATCCTCGCTTAAATACAACAGATTATACATCTTCAATTTCTCTAAGAGCGCTTCGAACATAATATCGGACCCTGCATACTTCTCAAATATTTTCCGGTATGTGCCATTTTGGATTATCGTTTGAAGTCCATGTCTATATTTAGACGCTAAAATGCTCGCATCCTCCTGTTCGTATGCCAACATGATCGCAATAGGATTGCTCTCTCCCTTGATGGGCACGACTACAAAATCACCACCATCAGATGGAAACAGTTTGTCTATTATTCTATTTCCGACAAGCTTGATTTCAAGGACATAATCAAGACGACCGATCCTTAACTTTTTAAACAACGATTCTTGATTATAGCTCTGTTCAAATGTTATTCCCAAACGTTTTAAATGTTTGCTATCGATCACCGAGCCTTTTAAAATACCGATCCGCTTTCCCTTGAGATCAGCCAAAGACTTCAAATCCCTTATTGAATCGTGCTCATGCTCATATGTATGGTGCTTCTCGTAATAATAGAATGCGATATCATAGGCCATGATGGGTACGATCTCTTTATATTCCTGATTTCTCATAAAGAAAGCAGGATCACCAAGATCGTTGTTAGAATCATCTTCTATAAGTCTTGAAAGGGGTTTAAACACAATAGTCGTATCGATCCCCTCGACCTTAGAGATCTCGTGGATAATCTCTCCTCCCAGACCATTGAAAGGAAGCTTTTCTGACCAAAAAGGCGGTGCAGAGTTGGCTTGTAACAGCACATGTGGTCTATTGCCATCCGTATATGCAACAGAACAGAAGATGATCATAAGTGCTATTATATTTTTAAACATAGGCATACTTATTTAAGATGACTTTCCAACAATCTAAGCCTTCTGTCTATCTTTTTCGAGTCCTTGATGTATTTTTGTAAAATAGCCCTATAGGTACCGTTCTTCACTATCTTCTTAAAGGCTGTCTTAAAGTGTTTACTCAGCTCTTTGTTGGTCGTGTCTTTCTCGTTTAAATAGATATAGACAGGGATATCAACGGCACTGTTTTGCATGACGCTAAAGTCACCTTTGTCACCGGTGAACTTGTTTTGCATGTACCATTGTAAACTCTCTTGCGATATACGCATAAAATCGATATCACCATGTTTGAGTTTTTTCAACAGGGACAGATAGCTCCCTTTTCTTACCTTGATCGAGTT
>JBFEXN010000078.1:0-7998 GCA_041562655.1 Sulfurimonadaceae bacterium | reverse complement strand
TGGATGAGGCAAAATGGCTTACTAAAGAGCTTGAAAGACTTCGTGATTACGAGAAAATCAATGTACAGCTTCAACTCTTGGATCATCATGGCAGTGGCCAAGACTCTGCCAATAAGTTTGACTGGTATTTCCTTGATACAACACGCTCCGCTACACAGATCACCTACGACTATGTTCTGGAACACTATGCACTGAATGATGAAGCAAAAGTATGGCTACCTCCGTATGTCGCTATTGTCGATGCAGTAGATCTGTGGCATCAAGAAAAACATGAGGCTTTTGAATATGGGAAAGTGTGTATGCGTCTTGTCACAGAGACGCGTGAACTTAACCGAGTGATGTTCGCACAGGAAGACCGAGCCTACAAGCATGCCCTACTCTTTGAAGCGGCCCAAATACTGCCCCTTGACAATGCTAATATTTTACTCGATGACACTATCCATGCGCTTAAAAAGAACTACTTTAGAAAAGATCATGATGATACTCTAGACAATCTTGGTACTGCCTATATCGTTGAACTTTTGGGCGAACAAAAAGAGGACAAGACGATCTATTATAAGGGGTACAAAGGGTTCTTGTCTTACGCACTTGGAAATACATCTATCATCGGAAATGCCTTTTTAACGACTTTTGATGAATATGATTTTATCGTTGATGTCGGACCGCGCGGGACAATGAGTCTAAGAGCAAACAACAAGGTAGATGTCTCATTGATTGCCAAAGAATGGGCTGGAGGAGGTGGCCATCCTAACGCCTCAGGCGGACGTATCAATGGCTTTAAAGAGCAGTTTAGATACGATAAGGTCAAACGACAGATCCAAAACATTATTGATGACAATGAATCCAGAGCAGGCTCACTAAGCCCTAAGGCTTAATGCCCTCTCTTTCAAGTCCGAATTTTTCATATCATGCCCCTATTGACATAGGCTTACATTAAATCAATTCTCACTTTTTTTATATACAAATTTTTGTCATGCATCCTTAAGCCCCAATGCGTATCATGTCATCATGAATCAAGCAATCAATGACATCTTCACTTATCATAATGAAACCAAACACTCTACCCGGCGTTATGCCCGTTCATTGGGTTATATGGATTGGTCAACACAACCCGATCCCTTTCGATCCTACACTGGCACGCAAAAGATATCCCTGCCATTGAGTCTTGAAAACCCCACACCACCCTATCATCTCCTCTTTGAACAAGCACTTCCTTCTGCGCCGTTACTCTTAGAGTCTATCTCCCAACTCTTTCAGTTTTCACTGGGTCTTGCTGCCTGGAAACAAGCTGGCGCGGAAAAATGGGCCTTACGGTGCAACGCTTCAAGTGGGAATCTTCATCCAAGTGAGTCCTATGTCATCTTACCTCCTCTGGATAGAATCAGTGATCAAAGTTCTGTCTTGCATTATGCCCCAAAACAGCATGAGCTTGAGAAACTTTGCGAGTTTGACACCAGTTTTTGGGAAAATATGGAAGAAGGCAGCTTTTTATTAGCTATCAGCTCCATTACCTGGCGTGAGGTATGGAAATATGGGGAACGAGCTTTTCGTTACTGTTCTTTAGATGCAGGTCATGCTTTTCAAGCTGTACAGATCTCGGCAATGATGCTTGGATGGAACGTCCGATTGATTGATGATATCGATGATGCCGATCTCAGCAGACTATTGGGCTTTGATCAGCATAATCGCTTCATTCAAGATGAAAAAGAGTTTCCAGATATGCTTTTACTTATCTCTCCTATGCGAGCGCAAAAGACAGATATCTCAAGCTTGCTCAAAGACCTTCCATCAGAATATAAAGGTACAGCCAACCTGTTGAGCCCATCACATCAGTACTGGGAGATGATACAACTGATTGAGCAAGCCAGTTTCTCTTCAGCCACTGCACAAAAAATGGTCAACAGTTTACCAACACCAAGACTCCCCTCTCTTGAATCAAAAGAGCTTGTACTGCGTCGTCGCTCCGCGCAGATGATGGACAGAGATAATGCCTCTATTAATCAAGAGCAGTTCTACACCCTTCTGGATTCCGTTCGCGGAAGTCTTAACGGATATGAGAACAGTGCGAACCTTGTTCTCTTTGTACACGCCGTCGAGGCCTTAGAGACAGGTCTTTATATCCTTGTACGTAACAAAGAACACCTCTCAAAACTCAAACGGCTGATGCGTAACTCCTTTCTGTGGAAAGAGATAAAAGAAGATTTTTATCTTTTGGAAAAAGGGAATTTTGAGTATCAAGCAAAGACGATATCATGTAATCAAGACATAGCCTCTGACGGTGCTTTCAGCCTTGGGATGTTGTGTGAGTTTTCACAACAGATACAAGAGAAGGGAGCCCATCGCTATAAGGAGTTATACTGGGAATGTGGTGCAATTGGGCAACAGCTCTATCTTGAAGCCACTTCCATAGGTTTGTCAGCCACAGGCATAGGCTGCTTCTTAGATGACAGTTTTCACTACCTTTTGGGGATAGACACCAACTTATTCCAGAGCCTGTACCACTTCACTGTAGGGCGAGCCATCGTAGATACCAGGCTTACGACTCACCCGCCATATAAGCCGTAAAACAGCTCTTGTTATTTGAGTTTCAGTCTGAGGTCAAAATGTTTTAACCTTTCAGTCTCTCCTTTGATAATGATCGCATACAACCGAATATCCGTATTCTTACTCAATCTATTTTGATACAACTTTCCGGTCTCATCAAGAAGGTCACGGTTTGTACTGGCCCATACAATCTGCGTGTCGTACAGGCCATGAGTCAATAGCTCCAGGTCATCCATGATTGCATCCGCGTGTAAGTTCTTGCCCTTGAACTGATCAAAATTCAGCCTATCATACACCATCGCTACGCACTCATCATCACTATAAGTCTTTTCCAATGCCTTCACCCATAAGGTAAAGAATCGAGTCGCAGACGTCTCTCCTTTTGAAACCCTCAGACTCAGATTGACTGCTACATCCTGTCCATCTTCAGGACGAGTCACCACGCCATGCGATGAGATGATATCCGGATGACTGGATTCCCATATAAGCTTGATACCATCCTTGGCAGTCTGAGGCAAGATAAGCTTGGTCTTAATATTGTCATCGCCACTATTAAACCCTTTGATCTTTTTAAACTCCATCTCCTTTAAGACTTCGTTCACGACACTTTGATCACTCGGTGCCATCGTCATCTTTCGCTCTATCGCCTGAGCTGGTGCTGTTTTAGCCGAGGGTATTTCTTTGTCTAGCTTTCTCTTCTGCTCTTGACGCTCCTTTAGCGTCTGTTTTTTCGCCAAAGGTTTATTCACAGACCCCAGACTTTTCTGAGAGGCCACCGGTGTAAGTTTTGGCTTATCCTGGCTTTCAGACAAAATAGCGTCATCTAGCTCATTAAACGTCTCACATGCCTCATCATCGAAAGACACTTCTCCTTCCTCATACACCAGTTCTTTCCATTTCCCCTTTTTACCTCGGCCTGGGACTTCAGCACTTGTCTTAGACAGGGCGATGTAGTATCGGCTTTGATATTCAACGATTTCATCATCAAAATAGACGCTTCCCGCATTCCACATCGGAGCATCTTCAACCTCTGCATCACTATAATCTCTCTTGCCATCTGTATACGCCACGATCTTTCCTCAAATTGATTACATATGATTTATATCAAAAACCTATTTTTTATAAAATATAATAAGATAATTCTAGCACTTTTTTGTTAACAGACACTCATCTTCTTACATCCGCCAAAGTAAGACAAAAAAGGACATTCTTCCCTTCTTTCTGCAAGACATGGACCGCCTGTGTCAATGTCAGGCCAGTCGTGATAATATCATCGACCAAAACCACATCATTTTCTTTAAACTTCTGAACACCAAAGTCTCGAGGATTAAGCAATCTGTCTTGATAGCTCTTACCAGAATAAGAAACACTATTCTTCGCTCTGAGTTTTGCATACAGGGGTTTAATAATAGTGCTTTTGAGTTGTTTGTTTAACACCGCTGTATGCGAATAACCATTCTTTGTGTGATCATCGACCCCAATAGATACGATCTTGTCTGTAAATTCAAAGTTTTGTGAAAAAGGCTTGAAACTGTTTTGCGCGAGTATCGTATAAATGTAGTACCCTAAGTTCGTGTGCTTGGTTAAAAGAAAAGGCTCAATCTCATGATATTTGTAAAAGGAGTAAACAGGTATTTTACCAAGAAGTTTTCTTTGATAAAAAGAAGGAGAAAGAAATTTGTATTGACAGCTCTTGCAGATATGTTTGAGACTAAGACTCTCACATATCATGCAACGCATTCTAGTCCATCTTGAGTACAGACATAAATGCTTCTTGAGGAAGCTGGACCTTACCAATAGCCTTCATTCGCTTTTTACCCTTCTTCTGTTTCTCAAGAAGTTTACGCTTACGCGTGATATCACCACCATAACACTTCGCGGTTACGTTCTTGCCCATAGACTTGATCGTCTCACGAGCAATAATACGAGAGCCCAAAGAAGCCTGAATCGCCACCTCAAAAAGCTGGCGAGGGACAATCTCTTTCATATTTTTTACTAGCTCACGTCCGCGTGAGTCAGCCGAGGTACGAGGGACGATGACAGAAAGGGCATCTACCACATCACCCGCTACACGTACGTCAAGTTTGACAAGGTCACCTTGCTTGAACTCCGTCGGTTCATAATCAAAACTTGCGTAACCTTTGGAAATAGACTTCAGGGTATCGTAAAAACCAACAACAATCTCATTCATCGGTACTTCATATTCCAAAAGCACACGACCTTCATTAAGGTAGTCCATCTTGTTTTGAATACCACGTTTTCCGACGAGAAGGTTCATCACATTTCCAAGGTAATCCGTTGGCGTGATAACGGTTGCCTTTACATAAGGCTCTTCAATACGAGATATCAGATTGACCTCAGGAAGCTCGGAAGGGTTATGCACCTCCACCAGACTACCGTCATTCATATATACATGATAGATAACAGAAGGTGCCGTTGCAATAAGGTCTAGATTATATTCTCTCTCTAGACGCTCTTTGACAACTTCCATATGAAGCATACCAAGGAATCCGACTCTAAACCCAAATCCAAGAGCGACCGATGTCTCAGGTTCATAAGAGAGAGAAGAGTCGTTCAGCTTTAGCTTATCAAGTGCATCACGCAAATCTTCAAACTCATCCGTATCGATCGGATACAGTCCCGCAAATACAAACGGTTTCGCTGGCTCGTATTCACCTACTGGTTCTAACGCAGGGTTGGCAGCATCCGTAATTGTATCACCAACGTTGATTATCCCTACTTCTTTCAGTCCAAGGACAACGATACCGATCTCTCCTGCCTCAATACTTTTAGTATTATGGCGTTTTAGCGGGTGAGGATACATAAGGTCCAATACCTGATGCTGCTCGTTGTTACTCATCAGTTTGACGCTTTGACCTTTTTTAATACTTCCATCAAATACACGTACTAATGCCAAAGCCCCAAGATAAGGATCAAACCATGAATCATAGATGATCGCTTTTGTCGTTGCATCAGGATTTCCAGTTGGCGCAGGGATCCTATCTACGATCGCATCAAGAAGCTCACGGATTCCAATCCCGGATTTAGCTGAGACAAGAAGTGCATCCGTCGCATCAATACCGATACTAGATTCTATCTCTTCAGCTACACGTTCAGGTTCCGCTGCAGGAAGGTCTATCTTGTTTATCACAGGAAGAAGTTCAAGGTCATTCTCCATTGCCATATAAACATTTGCAATAGTCTGAGCTTCTACACCCTGAGCCGCATCAACGATCAGAAGAGCACCGTCAGATGAGGCAAGAGATTTGCTCACTTCATACGAAAAATCAACGTGGCCCGGAGTATCAATAAGATTAAGAATATAGGGTTCACCGTCTTTGACATAATTCAATCGAACAGATTGTGCTTTGATCGTAATACCACGCTCTTGTTCTATGTCCATCGTATCCATCATCTGCGTGCCAAGTTCACGTTCGGTTACAGAACCACATTCTTGAATGATTCTGTCGGCAAGCGTTGACTTACCGTGATCAATATGGGCGATAATAGAAAAGTTTCTAATATTTTTCAAAAACAGTATTCCTTATGAGAAAAGTGAATTAACACTCTCATTATGATAAACACGACGGATCACTTCTGCAAACAGAGGAGCGACACTTAATACTTTGATCTTTTTCATTGGTTTCGTTACCAAGGAGTTAGAGATTACAAGTTCATCCAAACCATCATTTTCAAGATTTTCATAAGCCTTACCGCTTAATACACCGTGTGTCGCACAGGCCATGACAGATGTCGCTCCATTTGCTTTAAGAGCCGCGGCACCCTTGACCATTGTTCCAGCAGTATCGACCATGTCATCGATCATGATCACATCTTTGCCTTTGACATCACCGATTATATTCATGACTTCCGCTTCATTCGCTTTCTCACGGCGCTTGTCGACTATTACCATCTCAAGACCAAGTTTCTCGGCGAAGTAACGCGCACGTGCAACCCCACCGATATCCGGACTTGCTATAACAGGGTTTTTTAAATTTTTTGATTCAACGTATTCTTGAAAGATGATAGAACCATAAAGGTTATCTACTGGTATCCCAAAAAAGCCTTGGATCTGCCCCGCATGCAGATCGATAGTCACCACTCTGTTTATGCCTGCAGTCTCATACATATCAGCTACAAGGCGAGCTGTGATAGGAACTCTAGGAGCTGCTTTTCTATCTTGACGGGCATATCCGAAATACGGGACAACAGCCGTGATCGAACTTGCTGAAGAGCGACGTAAAGCATCTGTCATGATCAACAGCTCCATCAAATTATCATTAGAAGGTGCTCCTGTAGACTGAATGATAAAGACATCCCTACCACGAACACTTTCAGAGATCTGAACCGATATCTCCCCATCACTGAAACGTTTGATTTCTGCTTTTGAAAGAGGAACGTCTAGAGATTGGCAAACCTCTTTAGCAAAGTCGACACTTGAAGTACCAGAGAAAATTTTATATCCGCGCATATAATAGGGCCTTTAGGGTAAATTGATAATGGAATTATAACAAGAAGAACTAAAAAGAAGGTTTAATTTTCTGACAGTAACTTCTTAATCAAGTTTCCAATTGATCTCTCTAAGGCCATGCTGTTTCAGATAATCGTTCGTCTTTGAAAACGGACGGGATCCAAAAAAGCCTCGATAAGATGAAAGCGGTGATGGATGGGGTGCCATTAAGATCAGGTGTTTACTCTCATCAATCAACTTACTTTTTAATTGAGCAGGTTTCCCCCATAAAATAAAAACCATATGTTCCTTTCTATCATTAATTATCTTAATGACAGTATCCGTAAATATTTCCCATCCTCTGTCTTTATGAGAGTGGGCCTCATTGGCACGAACAGTCAACACTGTATTAAGTAAGAATACACCCTCTTCTGCCCATTTTGAGAGGTTTCCGCTTGCAGGTGTATCATATCCGAGATCAGAGCTGTATTCATGAAATATATTACGAAGAGAAGGAGGTAAAGGAACTCCATTCTGAACAGAAAAGGCTAAACCGTGTGCCTGATTCTCACCATGATAAGGATCTTGGCCGATAATAACGACTTTGATCTTCTCAAAGGAAGTCAGATTAAAAGCATTGAATACATCTTTCTCTTCAGGATAGATTGTTTTACACTTTTGCTCTTCTACAAGAAAATAACGTAAAGATTTAAAATAGTCCTGTTTAAACTCAGAAGAAAGAAGGTGTTTCCAGGAATTTGAAATGTGCGGGTTAAACATAATATTCTTTCTCATCAGTTTGATAGTATTATAACCAAGCCAGTATATAAAATTATGTAAAAGTTATAAAAAGTAAATTGCAAGGCCATTAAAGATTAGTTGATAAGTAAAAGGGTTTTGATTGATTGGATTAAAAAAGAAAGTCCAGGCGGCGACCTACGTTCCCACAAATGAAATCTGCAGTATTATCAGCGAAGAGGGGCTTAGCTTCTGGGTTCGGAATG
>JBFEXN010000077.1:0-8008 GCA_041562655.1 Sulfurimonadaceae bacterium | reverse complement strand
GAAGATGCAGAGCGTAAAAAACGCGAAGAAGAGGAAAACGAAAAAAACAAAGAGCATCAAGAGCAGGAGAAAGAGGAGAAGACCCCGCCACTGCATCAGCTTGATATAAAAGTCTAAAGAGGGTCCCTCTTTTTATCCCAATAATAAACTGTACAATCAGAATATGCAAAACAACACAAAGACGGAGCTACCGACATTCATTGCAGACTGTCATCTTGGAAAGTTGAGTAAATATCTTCGTTTTATGGGATACGACACCCTTTATTTCCCCCAGATAGATGACAATGCCATTATTGAACTTGCAAACAGAGACAAGCGGATTGTATTGACACGTGACAGAGAATTGTCCGAGCGTAAAAAAGCACATTGCGTCCTGCTGAGATCTATCAAGATAGAAGAACAGCTTCAAGAAGTGATTTGTGCGTTTAACCTCAAAGAACATGTTCCTTCCTTCAGCCGATGTATAGTCTGTAATGAGTCCTTGGCCAAGGTAGATAAGCAGGATATCATTGAAAGGCTTCCTGTAAAAGTCGCTAAATATTTTTCCTCTTTTGAGGTCTGCAAGAAGTGTGATCGGATATATTGGCATGGAGACCACTACAAGCGGATGAAAGCGACGATACAGAAAATATCAGCCTCAGTCTAATTTGTGTTAAGCTGATTTATAATTGATGCACTTAAGAGTGTGTCCTCAAATGGATATTCATTTGGACAAGATTGAAAGCTGAGGAAGGGATATGAAGAAAAGTTTATTGTTGGTACCGTTCATCGTTACGAGTCTGTTTGCGGCAGAGTTGAGTGATGAGGAGAATGCACGAGAAAAACTGGAATTGGAAGCAGCAACGGCGATGGCCGATGAAGCCACAGCTGAGATAAATACTGCCAAGGCTAAATTAAAAGAGGCACAAAAGCGTATAGAAAAAGTACAGCAGCAAAGTGATGAGGCGCGGTACAAGACAAAAACAGAACTTTCCTACAGCAACACAAAGGGCAATACGAATACAGCACGTTTTGGCCTGGACTTTCATGGTGAACGCAAGCGCAAGAAAAACACGATGACGCTGGATGTCAGTGCATTGCAATCAAGTAGTAACGGAGTAGAAGACAACAATAAATGGAGTGCGCTCGCACAATATGACAGGGATATTACCAAAAAACTGTTTTTTAATTATCTTGTCTTCTATGGAGAAGATAAGTTTTCCGGTTTTGATTATCAGTTTAATACCGGTCCGGGTTTTGGGTATAAGGCAATCAAAAATGATAGCCACAAGCTGGACCTGAGAGCAAATGCACTGTATTCAAAAGATGATATCAAAGATGGTGGAACGAATGAGTATGCATCGTGGATTGCCGGGTTTAACTACAAGTGGGCAGTTCTTGATAATCTGGATTTTCTTCAGGATGCATCATTTAAGTCACAGTTTGATCACTTTGAGAACTACTTTGTCTATTCCAAAACGGCAATCGAAAGTAAAATCAACGGTATTTTCTCATTGGGCATGAGTTATAAGGTAGATTATAAAAACATTCCTGCTGAGGGTAAAAAGCGAACTGACAGGGTGTTCTTGGCCTCGTTGATCATCAACTACTAAAAGGAGGCTGCCCCGGGTAGTGTTAGCTTCTTTTTAGAGAATTTTACATACAATCTCGCATTTATTCAGGGCGTGATTTATAATGCGATTATTACTTCTTCTTCAACTATTTCTTTTTAACTGTTTTGCGATTGTTGATATTGCTTCCATTGATTTTGGCGAGAAAAGTGAAGGTCTCAGCGGTTCGCTTTATGGTTCTTTTCAGAAAAAACGAGGGAATACGCATAAGGACGAAGCTGAGTATGGTGGACGTATTCAGTATGATACAAATAAGACCATCACCTGGTTGCAAGGTTCTGTCGAACGGGATGAGGTCAGCGGGACCACAACGGATGACAACTCCTTTTTTCATTTGCGCCATATTCACCAGCTCGTCAATCCTAACTGGGCATCAGAGTTCTATTTACAACGCAAGCAGGACAAGTTCAAAAACCTTCGAGAACGAAAAGTTGTAGGTGCAGGCCTACGGTATAAGATAGTTGACTCACCCTCTTATGGAAAGCTCTTCTTTGGTCTTTCTACCATGGATGAAAGGGTAAGGTATAACGAGATCGATCCGGATGAACACAATTACCGTGTGAGTTCATATTTTTCATATAAGTTGTCGTTTAACAAGACCTTTGAGTTGAGCTATCTGGGCTATTATCAGCCGGAGATCGACAATGGCTCAGATTATAGGACTTCCTCTCTGGCAGAGATGACAATACATCTGACGAAGGTATTTGATCTGAGTTATCTTCTTGAGTTTGACTATGACTCGCAACCGCCACACAGTGTCAGAACGACAGATACGAGACAGAGGTTGTCCTTTATTTACCGTTTTGGCCAGGATGATCCCCTGAGTGCCTATGCTCAAAACATATTGAACTCACGAGACGGTATGAACGACGCCAATGTCTCAGACGTCGTCGCAGTGGAGTCGGTATCTACGCTCAAAGAGGGGGAGCGATCCGATGATACACTGGCAGGAAAATGGAGCAGTGGGAGTGAGGCGTTCTCTATCTTATCGGGGGGAACAGGGACTTATACTGAAAGAAACGGCCCGTATGATGAGAAAGTAAGCTGGAAGCTTGTCTCTACTGAGACGACTGAGAGCATGCAAGGCGCAAAAGAACAAGGGAGCAAGCTTGTCATCATAAGGTTTCTTGATGAAGAGGGACGTCCCGGAAGGGTAGAAAACTATCTCTGGAAAGAGAATACGCTTGTCGGTCTATCGGGAAGCGGTGTTAGGGTGTTCAGGCGATAAGTGCGTGCGTCTGTTCTCTATCCATAAAAACGTAAAACTTAGCAGCGTGATCATTGCGGCTACGATGTAGAGGCCTTGCGGCGAGATCTCATAGATAAAACCGGAACCAGCAGCCCCTATAAACCCTCCCATCCCATAAGCGATACCGGCAAAGAATTGTTGAGAGAGTTTCTTATTGGCATAGAGTGAATGCAGGTACATGATAGCGGCGGAGTGATACAGAGCAAAGCTGAAAGCATGAATACTTTGGGAAATAAACAGCAGGCCAAGATTTTCGGGAAAAAGGGCAAGAATCATCCAGCGAACCACTGTGATGCCAACAGCGAACTGCAGGATCTTTAGAAGGTTGTTCTGAAGAAGGGGTGCCTGGAAGTAGAGCATAAAGACTTCACATATCACACCAAAACTCCAAAGATAAATAGTCATATCCATAGAAGAGATGTCAAACTGTTCCAGCCCGATAGCATGTGAACTCGCATAGATGGTAAAGAAGTTATAAAAGGCACCAAAGCCTACTTGCATGAGAAAGAGGCTGAGCCACAGGGGCCAATGTTCCAAGAGACTAAAGGGCTTTCCTGCGCTATCTTCTGCAAGGACCTGCCTGGCTTCATGCCGCGCTGTAAGAAGACCGAATATCAAGGTCAATAAAGCGCTGAGATTTAAAAATACGATGGCATTGGTAGGTGTGCTGAGGTAGTTCACAAGGACCAAAGAGACAAGGATAAAGCCAATCGAGCCGAAAAGCCTTACTTTGCCATAGCTCTCTTTGGGCATATGTGAAAGTGCGACACTCTCAACATAGGGGATGGAAAGGCTCATCCCTATGCCAAGCAGGATGTTGCTCAGAAGCAATGGCCAAAAGGAGGATAGGAACGGATAGAAAAGAAGAGAAGCTACAAAGCTTAACAGCAAGGCAGCATTGAAGACCTTTGCATTCAAGGAGATATATCTCAAAAATAGAAAAGGCATAAGAAAGCGTATTAAAGGAGCGGCAGCAAACAAGATACCGATCTCCCAGGGTGAGTAGCCCACCATTTGAAGGACTTTAGGCATGAAGATGACATATACGGCTACGATGGAGAAGTAGAAAAAGTAAAACGAGCCAATGATTAATGCCATACTAACTCATTGTTCTTTTGTAGATCACAGCGGTTTGGCTGAAGATATCGTGTAGGGTTTTCTTCTTAGGGTGAAACAGCATAAGGAAAAAGCTCAAGAAGGCAAAGAGAGGCATGATGAAAAACAGGAGCCGGATGATGAGTTGCAGAAGGCTCGCTTTTTTGTGGCTTCTTGCATCGACAATGATGATGTTGGCCATCTTCTTTCCTGGAGTCTGACCTGTCTTGTACCAAAACACAAGTGTGATGACAGACCAGAGGGACATGGTCAGTAAAGGGATCAGTATATTGGGCTCTTGATCTTGTCTGATGCCCTCAATGGCGTCCAAGAATCCGGGCTGGCTCTGCATGGTCTCATATCCGAAAGAGAGATAGATCAAGATGCTGATGGGAATACCAATCATGAAAACATCGACGCTAAGGGCTAAGAAACGTGACCAAAAGCCAGCGTAAAACACTTTTTCCTGTTGAGTGTTTTGATCTTTCGTAGTGACTCTTCCTTTTTTTACATCTTTCCAGCGCGCCATTGAACTTCTTTTATTTTTTATGAATTATATCCTATGTCAGAGCAATCGATATGTTTTAGATGAGCTGAGAGTGTGATATCAAATCTTTTCTATTAATTATTCTGTAACATTCATGATTTATACTATAATGTACGAATTAAAAGGGTGCTCGATGTATAGATTAGTTTTTTTTCCTTTATTGATCGGATTGGTGTTTACTGCCTGTGGACCGGAACCTAGCCCTCGTGAAAAGGCGAGAGATGAACAGATGGCTGCGATGCGTGCAAAGATGCGTGCCAGCTACAGTCAACGGTTTGCGCATGCAGAAGATGCATTAGAGGGAAGTGTTGTCCAAGAGAGAAAGATTATTAAAAGTGATCGAAAAGACAAGGATGACCCGACCGCTTATGTATATGATGAAGAGGTCTTGAGTGATACAGCCGAAAAAGAGTGGATAAACGCAGGAGTAAGCAATACTGAGTATCCACAATGGGCAGCTTTGGGTATGGCCCCAGATGAGGCCAAAGAGTGGAAGGCCTTAGATATCAGCTATGCATCGGTAGTTGTCTTCAAAGAGGCAGGGTATACCCCGAAAAAGACAAAACAGTTTTTCAAGAAGGACTTTACGAAGCGCCCCCGTTTTTATCAACAGTTTGGAACCCCGGTCTATGAGTTTGACTCGATTTGTAAAGGCGTGGTGAAAAGACAATCAGCGCCTTTTGCTTTCTTGGAGGAGAAGTGTCTGCCTTACATGGAAGCATCTCATAAAAATGAGGTCATAGGTCACTTGCTGGATGAGACAAAGATACAAAAAGGACCACTGGTTCTTGAATATCTAGCAGAGTTACGCCGCTTGGAGAGAAAAAACAGTGAGATACAATCAGGTATGGAAGTAAGCATAGAGGAGTTCATCGAAGATGAGGACAAGAAGAACTTTGTCTACCTTTTCCCTCTGTTGAAGAACGAACCGACAGACGATGAGATGAACTTTATCCGTGATCACAAGTTGCCTTTGGAGAAAGTAGAACGCTACTTTTCTTATCAAAATCCGAAATATTGGATAAAAAAGGCGGCAGAAGAGGATGCGGCAAGAAAGGCAGCCGCGCATCAAGAAGCGATGCTCAGGGCCAAAGAGGAAGAGGAGAAGAGGCTTGCCGCGGCCAAGGTCGCACAGGAAAGAGCAAGGCTAAAACTAAAGGCACTCAAAGAGAAAGAGGCTGAGCAGAGAGCTCTTGCGAAAAAAAGAGAAAGTCTTCGCCGTCAAAAAGCAGAAGCCGTTTGCGGTACGGGGATCACACCTGATCAGCGCTCTAAAAAAGAAGTGTACATAGACGGGAAGATCGTCTTTACTGTAGATGAACACGGGGATAAGATGTTCGGCTACGGCATAAAGAACAGTAGTGACAAGAAGATATATTTTATACGCGACCCTGAAGACAGGGCAAAACAGTCCGTAGGGAAAGAGGTCACGTGGATACTGAAGACGATGGGGCGTACGGAAGCACTGAGCAAGGTCTCCGCAAAAGAGTACGGTTATGACAAAAAAAGCAAAGAGAAGTTTACAATGGCACTCTTTATGAAAGCGTGTGAGCTCTAGCCTAGATGAAGAAGATCTTATTGCTTGAAGATGATGTCAACCTTAGCGAGACGATAGAGGAGTTCTTGATCGAAGAGGGTTTTGCGGTGGAGGCTGTCTACGATGGTCAAAGTGCAGAGGAGTGCATCTATGAGAAATCATATGATCTTCTTTTGCTGGATGTCAATGTTCCCTCGCCAAACGGCTTCGAACTCTTGAAGTCCTCACGCGAACAGGGCAAGACGACCCCTGCTATCTTTATCACATCATTAAATTCGACTGAGGACCTCTCAAAAGGGTTTGAGAGTGGCTGTGATGACTATATTCGAAAGCCTTTTGTATTGCAGGAGTTACTGCTGCGTATCAATAACATAGTAAAACGAAATTTCTATCATAACCCCAATGAGACATTAAAGGTTGATGAAAACCTTTCTTATGACGTCAAGGCGGACGAACTTTTGGAAAATGGAAAAAAAGTCGCCCTGCACAACAAGGAGAAGCTGCTGTTAAAACTCTTCTTACAGCATGTAAATGAGCAGATAAGTCATGAAGTGATCTACCAACATCTGTGGGGATTTGATGAAGAGCCGAGCGATGACGCCTTAAGGACGTATATAAAGAACCTTCGTAAAGTGATTGGAAAGGAACGTATTGTCAGTATCAAGCGTTACGGATATAAGTACGAATCTTAGTGCACCGGAGTCCAAGTCCCTGCGCGCTTTTTTACTCTTATATACCCTTATGTCCCTATGTATCCTTTTCTTATTGGCAATGATCTATTACGCGAACAAGAAAGAGGTGATGCTATCTGATCATCGTCTCTCCATGCAGCTCGTCAATGAGAACTATTATCCGCACTTGAAAAACGTTTACTTGAACAACGGGGATGCGTTTCCAAAGGATATCGCTTATGCGACAGGGATCTTTGATGTGGACAAGAATCCAATCGATTCATATATGCAAGATAACAGTGTGGATTTTGATCAAGTCATATCGCTCTCAAAGGGATATATCCATTTTGTCCTGCAGATAGAAAAAAACAACAAGGGTGCAAAATACCTGGTCTATGAGACAAAGGATGATGCCCTGTGGCATTCCGGTGCGGTACAGGAGATCATGGGCTATGGACTGATAATACTCTCCGTCTTGATCATCGTCGGTATCTATCTAATGCGACTGTTTCTGCGTCCGATGAAAGACTCTATCGAGCTTCTGGACAACTTTATCAAAGATACCACTCATGAACTCAATACACCTGTTTCTGTCATCGTGGCCAATATCGAGAGCATAGATAAGACAAAGCTGGGAGATAAAGAAGCGACAAAGATCAAAAGAATGGATATTGCAGCGCGTACGATATCGAATATCTATAATGATCTGACCTATCTTGTCCTGCATCATAATATTGCTCTTGAAGATGAGAGGATCAATCTGTCTTGTTTTATCCAGGAGCGTTTGGAATATTTCAAGATGGCGATGGAGCAGAAAAAGCTTCATCTGGATAGAACCTTGGCAGATGAGGTGTATCTTGAGATAGACAGCAACAGATTGGGAAGGCTGATCGATAACATCCTTTCAAACGCGATCAAATATAATAGAGTGGGCGGCAGTATAAATGTCGTATTGACGGATTATAGTCTAAAGGTCTCAGACACGGGCATAGGGATACCAAAAGAGAAGCTCTCTCGTATATTTGAACGCTATCAAAGAGCCAATGATACTGTCGGCGGTTTTGGGATAGGTCTTCATATTGTCGCAATGATCGCACACGAATACGGTATTGAGATAACTGTCGACTCAAAAGTTGACAAAGGTACACAGATAGAACTTAAATGGTAGCTTAAGGATGAATGTTAACACTTTTGTAACACTAGTCTTTTTATAATTCATGCCTATCAAAGGAAGAATAATGAATAAACTAATAAACAAAACATTAGCACTATCGCTAATATTAAGTCCGATGCTTCTTG
>JBFEXN010000076.1:0-8017 GCA_041562655.1 Sulfurimonadaceae bacterium | reverse complement strand
TAGACCATACCGGCAGACATGGAACCGTCGCCTATCATGACAACGGGGACTTTATCCTCGCCTGTCAATGAAAAAGCCTTGGCTGCACCCACCGCAAGCGATATAGATGTAGAGCTGTGTCCTGCAACGTAATAATCTGCACCGCTTTCACTCGGTTTTGTGTATCCGCATAGACCGTCGAACTGACGCAGCGTCTCAAACTCCTCCCAGCGACCCGTCACTAACTTGTGCGCATACGCCTGATGTGATACATCAAATATAAAAGGATCTTTCTCCACATCAAAAACAGCGTGCATCGCCACTATCAGCTCTGTTGCACCCAGGGTAGAACTAAGGTGACCGCCATTTTTACTGACGACCTCTAAAATACGCTCGCGTATATCTTTACAAAGTTCTTCGCGCTCTTGCGCATTCATATCTTTTATATTTTTCATTAATTATTTTATACTTTCTATTTACCTAAAGCCGCACTCTTGACACGCTCGTATCGTTTCATGATATCGCCGTCTATATTTCCTGCATCACTTAAAACGATAACCCCGCCATTGCTGACCGCATTGTCTGATATAATCTTTACATTTTCTAAGGTCCCTAGACTCTGTTCCAGTGCGACCTTGTCGTTAGGATTGACTTTTATCGTCACCTCAGACGAACTTTTTATCTCCGCGATAAGCTCTTTTGCCAGCTGACTTGCTATCTCACCACCGCGCTCGGATGTCTCAACTCGGATCACTTCCTTTGCAATGTCGATTGCCGCGTGGATAAGTTCTTCTTGGATACCCTCTATTGAGGAGGCAAACTCTTTCGTACTCTTGTCCAAGGTCTCTACAGAAGCTGAGAATTGCTTCATCAAATTGCTGTGTTCTGCCTGAACTATCTGCTCAGCTTCTTTCATACCTGCAGCTTTTCCCTCTTCAAAAGCAGAAGCTTTTGCACTCTCTAACGCTGCCTTATACTCTTCCTCTTTGGATTCTAACTTCATCTGCATCTTGATAAAGTTTGATGACATCTCATCCGTCTTTTGTAAAAGAGACTCTATCAACTCATCCTTGGAAGATTTTGACAGGACATCACCTGAGGTTTCTTCTACGGAAGATGCTGGCTTTGAAGTACTTTCCATCTCTGCAACTTTTGACGCAGGAACAAACTCATCATCACTGATCAAGCGTTCGACAGCAGCACCTTTGTCGCTAGGCAATACCTTGAAGTTGTACTTGTTGATTATGTGTCCGTTAGTTGCGTCTTGTGTGATTACGATTTCCATTACTCAATCATTTCTTCTGTTTCACCGACTTGTAGAACACCCTGCTCAGCCAACTGCTGAACAGCCTCTACAATCTTACGTTGAGATGTCTCAACATCTTTGACTTTGACTGCACCAAGGAATTGCATCTCTTCTTCAAAGGCCAGTCGAGCACGTTCAGACATATTTGAGAAAAACTTCTCTTTAAGGTCTTCAGGTGAGGACTTAAGCGCAAGCATAAGTTCTTTCTTATCCACTGCTTTAAGGATCTCACGTACCCCATTATTGTCAAGAGTGACGATATCATCAAAAGTAAACATCATCTCTTTGATCGAAGAGGCAAGTTGCTCATCGATCTGTTCAATATGTGAAAGGGTCCCTTTAGACGCTTTTGCACCCAAACGGTTAAAGATATCAGCAACCGCACGCGGTCCACCCACTTCGACCTTGTAAGAGGCAAGAGATTCAAGCTTGCTCTCAAGAACAGCTGAGACACGTTTGATGACAGAAGGAGAGATGTCTCCAAGTTTAGCCATACGCATGGCGATCTCAGCCCTTAGATCATCTGAAAAATAACTCAGTGTCTCTGCTGCGGCCGTCGAATCCATGTGCGCCAAAATAAGGGCAATGGTCTGAGGATGCTCGTTTACGATAAAATCAGCAAGCTGTTGAGGCTTGATCTTAGACAGATAAGCAAAGTTTTGCGAGCTCTGCAGACTTTTTGAAAGCCTGTCAAGTACCTTCTTCGCTTCTTCTTGTCCCAAAGCCTTGTAAAGGATCTCCCTAGCATATTCCAAACCGCCACTTGAGATGTATTGGTTAGATTGGAAAATAGCATAGAACTCTTCGAGTACTGCCGTCGCTATCCCTTTATCGATTGATTTGGATGTAGCAATATATTTAGAGACTTCCGTGATCGCTTCAACACTTAAATTGGCAAATACCGTTGCAGTTATTTCTTCGCCTAATTGTAGAAGCAGAACGGAGATCTTCTCCCCCATCGTCATCTCATCAAAATGTGCCTGTTGTGCTGGTGTAAGTGCTCGCATCGTTACTCCTTCATTCCAGCTGCTGCTGCCATTTGCCTGGCGAGTCCGCTCAATCCGCTAGTCTCTTCACCGATCTCTTCATCAAGTAAGGCTTGAAGGAGTGAAGAGAGCTCTTCCGGACGTTCTTCAGCTATCGTTCTGACTTTTTCGATCAATACATCATACTTAAGCTCATCCTCATTAAAGCCCTCACCCACACCAAGCTGGTCTTCCACCTTTTTACGCATCTGCTGAACACGTTCGACAAGGTCCTCTTCCTCTTCTTCATCGATCTCCAGCACAGGACGTTCCATCTCGTCTTCTTCTTTAGAAAACTCAAGCATACGTTCTGCGAATGGCGTGATAAGTTTCTTGTACACAATGAATAGAATAAGCCCGACAAGGATCAACTTGAAAAGCTCAGAGAACGGACTTAGATATATCGTATAGAAGTCACCCAACTTGACAGCGACCTCTTTTCCTTGTGTCTTGATGACCTCGAATTGGAAGTTTCTCACCGTAACAAGGTCACCACGACCTTCATTCGCCCCGATCGCCTGTTTTACCAAAGACGATATCGCCTCGAGTTCACTCTCTTCTCTATTGACATATTCAAGTTCATCCGTAGGATTACCTTCGGCATCGACCTTGGATTGATACTTTCCGTCTACTACCACTGCTGCCGTCACACGCTTGATCGTCGCAAACTCGCCTTTGGTACTTGAGACTGTCTTTGATATCTCGTAATTCGTCGAGACATTGGACTTCTCGTACTGCTCACCACTGCTTTGTGACTCAAGTCCTTGAACTGGACCAATATTGCTTACCGCTCCCGGAACACCGCCAATCTCTTTTGGCGAACGTCCCTCTCTTTTCTCTTCAATGGTCTGTTCCGAACGTACTACCGATTCAGGATCATACGTCTCAGAGGTCGAAGACTTTTGAGAAAAATCATACTCGATCGTTACCTTGGCAACGACTCTGTTCGTCCCGCCGATAAACGGAGCAAGGACATTGACGATCTTCTCTTCACGTTTTTTCTCTTCACGGTTCTTGTATTTAAGCTGCATACCTGACATCTCGCCAAGGACAGAAGTATCATTGTCTCCGCCGAGTTCTTCTCCCTCGGAGTTGATCAACGATACATTTTCAGGGTTCATTTTCGGTACCGCTGAAGAGACAAGGTTTTTGATCCCTCGTATCTGCTTTGGACTAAGGATACGTCCGTCGTAGATGGAGACAACGACAGAGGCTGTTGGTGCGATCTGCTCAGCAACAAACAGAGATTCTTTTGGAAGTGCCAAGTTTACATTCGCCGTCTCAACCGGTCCAAGGCTCTGTACTGTACGCGAAAGCTCGCCTTCCAAAGCACGCAAAAATTTGACGTTTTGATCAAAGCTTGTCGCACCAAACTCTTGCGTATCGAATAGCTCAAAACCGACACTGCTCTCTCTTGGTAGTCCCAAGGCTGCAATGGAGATACGTTCTTTATAGACCACATCTTTTGGTACTTCGATCACATTGTCACGGGGAATTCTATATGGGATATTGTCTTTTTCAAGTTGTTCGATTACTAAAGCAGCATCAGAAGCAGAAAGAGAGTCAAACAAGACCTTGTAATTGTTTCTTGATTCACCTTTTGTTGTGTAGACCACAAGAAAAAGTAAAAAGCCGACAACACCGACAATCGTAGCAGCAACGACCAGTTTCTGGCTTTTGTTAAGCTTGTCAAAGAGTCCAACGAGTTGCGATACGAGTGCTTTTAAGTCCATTTATACCCTAGTTTTTTACTACTTCTTTGAATAGTTCAAAGAATCTTGTATTCTCTTTATCCGTTCCAATCGTTACGCGGATTGCATTAAGATCATACCCTTTTAAATCTCTAACAATCATACCTTTTTTTAACAAAGATAATGAAATATCGCTTGAGTTTTGTCCCTCATTCAAACAAAGCGTTACAAAATTGGTATAAGATTCTATAATTTCTAAATTTTGTTCAGCCGCAAAGCTTTCATAACGTTTCATCTGCTCAAAGTTCTTCTGTATCGACTCTTCAACAAAGTCCTGATCAGCCAGGGCAACGGTTGCAGCCTCAAGAGAGAGTGTCGTTATGTTAAAAGGCGGACGAAGCTTATACAATGCCTGGATGATATCCTTGTTTGCAATTCCATAGCCAGTGCGCATGCCACCCAATCCGTATGCCTTTGAGAAAGTCCCCAAATAGAGGACATTAGAAAACTCATTTATCAACTCTTTAGCTGATACGGCTTTGCTCTCATCTTTAAAAGCAGCATACTCCATATACGCCCCATCGACTACAACTAAGGTCTCTTCATCTATCTTTGCGAGAAATGCTTTTAAAGCTGCCGTATCAATAGCGTCACCGGTAGGGTTGTTCGGTGTACAGATAAAGATCATCTCCGGCTTATGTTCCAAATAAAGCTGGTAGAACTCCTCAAGGTCATGTTCACGAGAGGATGTTCTGATGATTTCTGAACCGACATGACGAGCATAGATCTCATACATCGCAAAGGTGATCGAGTTCATCAAAACCTTCGTCGAGGTATTTAGTTTGGCATGCACGGCGAATTCAATGACTTGATCAGAACCGGCACCGATGATGACTTCATCTTCACTGACATCAAATTTTTTAGCCAGTCCTTCTTTAAGGACATACATTGAATCATCAGGATACAAAAACATCTTGTGAGCGATCGCTTTGACCGCATCCGTAACCTTTGGCGACGTCCCGTAAGGGTTCTCATTGCTTGCTAGTTTTACAATATCTTTAGTATCTACGCCATACTCGCGTACAACGAGTTCGATAGGCTTGCCCGCTTCGTATGTCTTAATACCGTCTAACTCTTTATTGAAATTCATCTATCACCTTTAACGTATGAGCCGAGCCATGTTATTTCATCTGCTCTTGCTTTTAAAATTGGAGCCAACCGCTCATCTCGAATATGTCCATAAAAATCTATAAAAAACCAATATCCAAAACCATCACTCTCTTTAGATGGACGTGATTCTATCTTGGAAAGGTTTATCTTTGCCTTGTCAAAATCATCTAAAAAGTGGGCTAGAGCACCCGCCTCATTCCCATCTTTCAAACGCACCAGAATAGAGGTCTTGGAAGACTCATGCTGTGCATTCTCAAAATTACTCAAGATGACAAAACGCGTTGTATTTGTATCAACATCCTCAATATTCTCAAACATATTTGGGACATTATAAAGTTTGGCAGCGATGTGCGAGCAGATGGCTGCGGCTTCAGGATCTGCTGCCGCGAGCTTTGCAGCCTTTGCCGTCGATTCTACCGGTATCTGTTCCACATCTTGAAGCTCGTGTTCGATCAAGAAATCACGACATTGACCGAATCCCTTGTCCTTGGAATAGATACGCTTGATATCTTTCAAGTAACGAGCTGAAGTCGCGAATGAAAGATGGATAGGCATATAGAGCTCAGCGACAATCTTGTAATCCGATTTCGCCAAAAAGTCCAGAGTCTCACCTACTGCCCCATCCCTAGAGTTCTCAATAGGGACCACCCCAAACTTCGCTCTTTTTGTCTGTAGTGCATTGAAGACAGCATGAATCGAGCTTAGGGGGAGGTAATCACTCATAGCGCCAAAACGACTCTCTGCAGCCTGGTGTGTAAAGCTCCCCTCCGGACCAAGGTAGGCGATCTTCTCCGGAAGTTCTAGGTTACGTGAGATAGCGAATATTTCCAAGAACAAGGCTTCTATCGCCTCTTTATTAAGAATACCATCTTCGTCTTTACTCTTTTGTACCAAGCGCTCAATGATCTCTTGCTCTCGTTCAGGTCTGTATATTGCCCCGCCACTCTCATTTTTTATCTCACCTACACGCTCGACCACCTGCATGCGACGGTTCAGAAGCTGTAGCAATTCATCATCTATACCATCAATAGCATCTCGACATTGGGCTAAGGTGTTAAGAGTTGTAAGGCTTGTCATACATTTTCCTAGATTCTTAGATATTTCACATACTTGCTGTTTTTTACCCTAATATTAGCATATTAAACAGTTTTTTTTGATAAGCTTTAGTTAAGAAACTCTTTTTCCAAAGCGATAAGGTCTTCAAATTCCTCGCGCCGACGGATCAACCTGTCTTGTCCATCTTCAACTGCGACTTCAGCCGAACGACCACGTGTATTATAGTTACTTCCCATCCCGAAACCGTAAGCACCGGCACTATGTACAACGATCAGGTCATTATGCTTAAAGCTTGGTAACAATCTGTCTTTGGCAAAGAAATCCCCACTTTCACAGACCGGTCCGACAATATCTGCTGGGGTCTTTTCCCCCTCATTGTCAACCGCTTCTATCTTATGATATGCCGAATACAGACTTGGACGTAACAGATCGTTCATCGCACCATCTACGACAACAAAACGTTTTTCGTCATTTTGTTTTTCGTAGAGGACACGTGTTAAAAAATGTCCTGAATTTGCCGTAATAAAACGACCAGGCTCACACATGATCGTCATATCAAGACCCGTCATCGTTCCCAATATGGCCTGAGCATACTCTTTTGGATCGATCGTGACTTCATCATCGTAGGTCACACCCAGTCCGCCACCGACATCAAAAAATTTCAATTTTATATCAACGGCTTGAAGGGAACGTACCAGATCAGCAACGATCTCCGCTGCTTCACGAATCGGTTCAAGCTCAGTCAACTGTGAACCGATATGAAAATGGATACCGACAGGATCCAAGTTTTCAGAGTTTTTAGCCTTTAAATACATACGCTTTGCGGCATTGATCTCTACCCCAAATTTATTTCCATGCAGTCCTGTTGAGATATAAGGATGTGTCTTAGGATCGATATTTGGATTGACACGAATAGAGATACGTGCTTTGATTCCAAGCTCTTTTGCTATCATCTCAACGCGACCAAGCTCTGCTTCACTCTCCAGGTTGATAAACAAGATATCAGACTCTAACGCCTCTTTGATCTCATGGTCTTGCTTACCCACTCCTGAAAAGATGATCTTGTACTTGGCTATTCCTGCTGTCAATGCACGTCTTACCTCACCTATCGAGACACAGTCTGCTCCGGCGCCCAACTTAGCCAAATGCTGTACAACGCTAAGGTTGGAATTTGACTTCACAGCATATGCCAAGATCGTCTTACGCGCACGAAAGGCCTCTTTTAACGCATTGTATTGCTCTGTGATCGCATTAAAGTCATACACATAAAGCGGGGTTTTGTATTTTTCAGCCAACTGAGAAAAATTAATCATTCTTGCCCTTTATCCTTGGTGCCTATGGGTCAAAGACACCGTAATATATAATGGCGCGATTTTAGCAAAAAAGAGCTTATATTTGTGTGAGTTAAGCCTTGCCCTTTTTATACCAGACAAGAACACTGCTCAGTCCTAGTAAGACAACCGGTAAGACGATGCCTAACTCTCCTGGTATGGTCTGTGCGTTTGAAAGTTGTATCAAGGTATAAAAAACACCCCATATCAGCAAGGTCGTAAGCAATGCGCCGAAACTAAATAGAGTGACATTTAAAAAACGCGGGCTGATAGGCACAAAGAAAAAGATGATAATCACCACAAAAGGGACAAAGAACGGATAAATTATAGTCCTATATAATACACTTTTCACTCTGTCCGTATTGATATTTTGTTCGTCAAGGAGTTTCATCGCTTCAAAAGCGTCCATGATGGTATACGTAGAACTACCCTCATATACCTGGTCCAAAATATCGGGTC
>JBFEXN010000075.1:0-8125 GCA_041562655.1 Sulfurimonadaceae bacterium | reverse complement strand
GTACGATGGCAAACGAGGGCCGGCACATTGATATCATCGAGATGGACGCCGCTTCTAGCCGTAAGATCGACGATATACGTGACCTGATCGAACATACAAAATATAATCCTGCAACGGCGCGCTTTAAGATCTTTATCACCGATGAAGTCCATATGCTTACCAAAGAGGCTTTCAATGCTCTTCTGAAAACCCTTGAAGAACCACCGGCGTTTGTGTAGTTCATCCTTGCGACGACTGATCCGCTTAAACTTCCTGCAACGATATTGAGTCGTACTCAGCATTTCAGGTTTAAAAAGATATCAACGGTCAATATAATCAACCACCTCAGTCACATCATGCATCTTGAAAACATCGAATATCAGAATGAGGCTTTGGAAATCCTGGCCCGTTCGGGTTCAGGCTCTCTGCGTGACACATTGACCCTTCTTGATCAGGCTATTATCTTTTCAAAACATTTTGTGGATGTCCAGACGGTAACCGATATGCTTGGCCTTATCGATCCTGAGTTTATCAATGCTATCTTCAAGTCTATCTTCGATAAAGACCAGGCCGCTATTGTAAGACATGTAAAAGCCCTTGAAGACTACGAGGCGGAGATGGTCGTGGATGAACTCATTGCCTATCTCAAAGAGCGTCTGTATCTTCAGGACACTACTTTTTCCACATTGATACTGGAGCGTTTTTTTAGAATCCTAAGTGATGCCAAATCTCTGTTTAGTATCAATGCTGACGGTGCTTTTGTCCTTTCTCTTGTCTTTTTTAAGATGGTTGAAGCCCTGCGTATCAAAGAGGTCGATCAGATGATCGAGGAGCTTGAGACGCAAATAGAACGTCCAGCGATCAAGGTAACAGCTCCTGCTCATGAAGCTGAGAATATAACACCCGATACCGCAAGTACCCAGACACCAATCACTCCATCTATAGAGGCTATCCAGGAGACTCAGCATACGGAAGAAATTTCTGAGGTACCGACGGTCGATGTAGGCGCACAGCATTTTGAAAAACTGCTGTGCGCCTTAAATGACAGAAGTGCAGAACTTGGCCAATGTTTTGGTGAGAACATCGTTTACAAAAGTTTTGAGAATGATCTTTTGACCTGGGAATCCTGCGCAAAAGATGAGTGTAAAGAGAAGCTTCGTCATGGTTGGGGAGTGATCAATCATTTTGTTAAAGACATCTTTGGGTTTGACACCAAAATAAAAAATCTCTCTTGCAGTAAAACAGAAGAGGTGCTTGTTGCACCGGAACAAAGCAGCAGTACCACTGAGCATTCTCCTGTACCTACATCAGCAGAGATGGATGCTCAGCCAGTGGAAGAAGTCGCTTCGATGATCGAAGATGAAGTCATGGACGGTTCATGCGTCTCGGGATGTTCCGGTGAAGACCCTTCCAACCTAGATGAGGCTAGCAAAGAGATAGATGCTCAAGCCATTATGGAAGAGCCTATGATCAAAAAAGCTCAAGAGATGTTTGAGGCGACAAAAATCACCATTCAGTCGAAAGTATAGCCCAGGGACTTACTTGTCTTGTCCCTCTTCAAAGACTTTGGATATGTCACCCGTGATACTATCCACACCTTCATTAAACTCTTTTGCCGAACAACCACCAAATATCATGACTATCAAACCAATTAACACAAGACTCTTTTTCATCCGTTTTCCTTTATGTTTTGAACACAACTATATCAATTTTATCTTTAAAACTATTCCCTGACTTCAAAAAGTTTTGAGATATCATTTGCAATGTCATTCGCACCTTTTTTAAACTCTTTTGCCGAGCATCCGCTAAAGACCGTGACCAAGCCGATAACCAGTATTATATTTTTGTAATGTATCATGTTAAACTCTCTATATCTATTTTTTTACCCTTGGAGTTTGCCTTGACAAACTCGACGATCATCCCGTGAAACAGTGCATAGACTTTAACCATGTCATCCTGTTTGCATGAGGATAAAAGGCCCTCTATGCACCACTCTTGCAACTCGTCATAGGACTCAAACTCAAATCCAAATGCACCCAGCAACCGGGCCGTGTACGCGTCGACGACCATCACTTCTCGTTTGCAAGCATAACAAAGGATCGAGTCAGCCGTCTCAGGACCAATTCCCTTTTGAGACAGAAGCCATTTCCTGCTGACCTCTGCACAAAAATTATCAAAATCCCCATATCTGTCTTTGATATTCAAGGCTAAAAGCTTAATATACTTCGCCTTAGACTTAAAGAGTCCACTCGGCTTGATCAGCTCTTCGAGTTCCTGGATGTCTATCTCACAAAGTGCCGCTATGTCTAAATATGGTTTTAGATTCTTCAGCGAGACTTCGACCCTCGTCCATTGAGCATTTTGCGTGAGTATGGCACCGATGACGACCTCAAAACTCCCATACGAAGGCCACCACATCGAAGGCTTGCCTTTTAATAGGTCCTGTTCTTCTAAACGCCTATAGAGTTGATAAGAGTCTTCAATCAATCCACGCCTCGGTCCTGAACTCACGGCCATCATTGAACTTCTTTAGCTTGAATGCATTGGTACACTTTCCCGCACTGATATCAAAGATGACCGTCTGAAGTACTGCCTTGCATTTATCAGGAACCTCAAAGCGTCCCGGAAGACCTGTCATAAAACGATGTATCGGCGTCTTCGCATCCATCCCTATCACATTGTCCCGACAACCCGTCAGCCCGATATCTGTCAGATATCCCGTGCCCTCATCTATTTGAAGATCATCGGTTCCAACGTGCGTGTGTGTCCCGACAATAGCAGAGACTTGTGACTTGAACATCATCAAGAGAGCGCGCTTTTCACTTGTCGCTTCAGCATGCATATCGATAAAGATGTTTTTCACGCCCTCATCTTGCAAGCGTGTGATCGTATCCGTAGCACAGCGGAAAGGATTGTCGACCATCGGCATAGCGTAGTGCCCCATCAGGTTGAGCACAGCAAGTCTTTCACCTGCAACCTCATAGACCTTACAGCCTGTTCCGCTTACGTCTTGCGGATAATTATGCGGACGTAAGAGCTCAAACTTCTCAAACATCGTGTGTATCTCTTTTTTATCCCAGGTATGGTTTCCGCCCGTCATCACATCGATACCCGCATTGAAGAGCTCTGCTGCATTCTTCGGTGTCAGCCCAAAACCATGACTTGCATTTTCGTAATTGGCAATCACAAAATCGATCTTATGCTCTTCTTTGAGCTTTTTCAGGTTTTCTTTGATGATGGTGCGTCCGGGACGGCCTATAATATCCCCGATGAAAGCTATCCGCATTATAAGACCTTTCTTTTGGCATTGCGTAGATAATACAGCACCTCTTTGATGATGTCATCATCATCCTTGCTTGCTGCCTTGATCGTCTCTTGAGAGCCATTAGAATACGTAATAGAAATATTTTGACCATAATTACTGATCAAGGTTATCGATTTTTCAATGCTTAAAAGTTTGATGACGATCAGTTCAAAGAACTGTTTTGTATTGATATCAAGCTTACCAAATCTATCGATAGCTTCTTCTTCTATCTCATAGACCTCGTTCACCTCTTCACAGTGGCTAAGACGTCTGTATAGCTCAAGTCTTAGACGCTCTTCTTGGACAACTTCATCTGAGATATATGCAGAGATAGCCAGTTTGATATCGACTTTTTTGCGCTCTACCTCTTTTTGGTTCGAGAGCTCTTTGATCGCATCTTCTAACATACGTAGATAAAGACTGTAACCAATGTTTTTGATATGACCGCTTTGAGCATCTCCGACCAGGTTACCACCACCGCGTATTTCCAGGTCATGATAAGCGAGTACAGAACCTGAACCAAGGAAAGAGTTGGACTCTAAGGCTACCAGACGCTTCTTTGCCTCATCCGTCAGGTTCTCTTTGTCATCGACTATAAAATAAGCGTACCCTTCGATGTGCCCACGTCCCACGCGACCACGAAGCTGATGCAGGTCTGCTATACCAAACCTGTCTGCACCGTCGATAAGCATCGTGTTGACCGTCGGCATGTGAATACCCGATTCAATAATAGACGTTGCCAGCATCAGGTCATACTCACCGTCTTGAAACTTCATCAACTCTTTTTCTGTCTCTGTCGCAGAGATCTTTGAGTGCAGCATCAAAATACGAAGATTCGGAAGGATCTGCAAGAGTTCTCTCTTTTTTATCGGCATGGCATCAATGGAGTTAAATACATAGAACACCTGCCCGCCCCGTCTAAGCTCACGCAAGATGACCTCTTTGATAAGGCTTTCATCGTACTCTTTGACAAAGGTCCTGACTCCCTGACGCTCTGAAGGAGGTGTCATAAGCGTACTCATCTGCTTGATGGAAGACATGGCCTGATTAAGTGAGCGAGGGATAGGCGTTGCGCTCATGGACAGAAGATGCACCTTCTCGTACAGCGTCTTCAACTTCTCTTTCTGCTTCACCCCAAACTTGTGTTCCTCATCAATGATGACTAATCCGGCCTTGGAAAACTCAGCAGAGAAAAGCGCATGTGTTCCTACAACGATATCAATATCTCCCGATTTCAGCCCTTTTAAAATAGCATTTTTGTCTTTGGTGGACACAAAGCGGTCTAACTTGGCCACCTTGATGTCATAGGGCTTAAAACGCTCACACAAAGACTTGTAATGCTGCGAAGACAAAAGCGTCGTCGGTGCGATAAGTGCAGACTGATAACCACCTAAAAAGGCAGCGTACATCGCATTCATAGCGACTTCCGTCTTACCGAACCCGACATCGCCAGATAAAAGCCTGTCCATGACTTTTTCCTGTTTTAAGTCATCAATGATCTCTTTGATGGAGCGGGCCTGGTCATCTGTATATTCAAAACCTGCAGCTTCTTGAAAAGCTTTGATCTTCTTGTCATCCGAGGCAAGGCGCGGAGCTTTGATAAGTGCACGTGAAGCAGCAAGGTTGATGATCTCACCAGCGATCTCAAAAAGTTTTTTCTTGACCTTGTCTTTTAGTTTGGCAAAGCTACCTTTCCCCAGCCTGTCCAGAGCAGGAAGTGAACCTGATGAGATGTATCTGTCAATAGATTCAAGGTTCTCGACTGGCAATAAGACTCTCTCTTCACCCTGGTATGAAATCGCGACAAAGTCTTTTACACCACCAAGTATTTCCGCCTGCTCGATCTTTTCAAAGATACCCACCCCATAATCTTCATGGACGATATAATCCCCGGGTTTGAGCTCATCCAGAATGATACTCGTCTTTTTACGGCGCTTTTTCTTGACCTCTTTGTTCAAAGAGAAGATTAGTTCCTTATCTCCTATAAGATTGACAATAACGTTGGAATAAACAACCTTCATCCCCTGCGTATCATGGATATCATGTTGTTTGATCTGCGCTTCGTTGGAGGCGATCAGAGTTATCTTTTTGTTTTTATGTACCTCCAAGGAGCGCTTGATGTCTATGAGAGAGAACTCTTTATACTCTTTTGGTTCAGGAATGACCTTAAGATCAAAGAAGTTCTCATCCACAGCCTGCTCATCAAAGGCGTATATCTCTTCAAGCTCCAAAGACAGATCTGAAAGAAATACAGATTCTTTGCCCTGCATAAACGGCTTGCTCAATGATCCAAGATGCCATAATCCCAACGAGGAAATGTCTTTGACAAAACTGTCTGAAGGACTATTCTCGCATGCATGTTTCAATTCATCATACTGCTCTTCATCAAGCGCAAAGAATGCAGGTGTGATCTCGATGCTTTCAATCTCTTCTTTGATACTCTTTTGCGTCTCCAACTCAAAGGCGCGTATCTCTTCTACCTCATCATCAAAAAGAGATATTCGATAAGGTTTTTGTGCAGATATCGGATATATGTCGATGATATCACCACGAAAGGATATCTCTCCCTTTTCTTCGACAATATCGACAAAGGTATATCCCCAAAACAGCATCTCTTTTTTAAAGGGTTCTAATGATATCTTATCCCCAAACTCAATCTTCTGAGATGAGCAAAGGTCTTCGCCAGGAAGAGGATGGGACAGTGTCTTGATAGGAGATATGACTAAGGGCTTTTTCTGTGCACTCGTGTATCTGTTCAGAGCTGAGAACAACTCAAACAGTTCACTTTTAAATGAACGCAGGTCATCCCCGCTGATCGCGCGCAAGTCTGGAAACACCACAACATCTTTTTCAAAGAACCTCGCTAGGTCCGCAGAGGCAAGGGCCTCTTTATGATCTTTGACGATGATAAGTTCAGGGGAGTTGTTCTGGAGGTACTCGTATAATCTACTTTGGCTCACGCCTGTTTCTGCTTCTCGTCTGTGACGGTATTGACTGCTTTATTTTTAAGCTCTTTGTTTTTGATCTTGCTTTCGCCTTCAAAATGGCCTTTAGCCTCTATGATAAGTTCACCTGAAAGAATAGACCCCAATACCTTCCCTGCTGACATGATCTCGAGTCTGTTACTATCGACTGAACCTTCGACCGTACCCTGGACTACAAGGTGATGTGTGCTGATATCGCCCCGTACTTTTCCGCTCTTCCCGATTGTCACAAGTTTTTTAGAGTGGATCGAACCCTCGAACTCTCCATCAATATATAGGTTGCAATCAAGGGTCATCTCGCCCTTGATAAGAGAACCTTCTGTGATGATGGTGGTATTGTTGTTTTGTGTAGGCGTGTCGTCGCTGTTATTAAAGATTGCCATGGTACGTTTTTCTCCTTCTCAAATATTGAATTGTATGAAGCGATATTCCACTTTAAGAACCAAAACGGGTTTAAAGCTCTTTGTACAAACCTGACTTCATAGTGCAGATGGGGACCGTTAGACATCCCACTGTTTCCAGTGTATCCTATCAGGTCACCCCGCTTAATAAACTGTCCTGATTTTACCACAATTTTATTAAGGTGACCGTAATAGGTCTTGAACCCAAAACTGTGATCCAAGATAATGAGCTTTCCATACCCACTTCCCTTGTGCGGTGCGGCCCATTCTGCGATTGCATCTGCCGTTGCATAAATAGGTGTATCCATCGGGGCCTTCATGTCTGAGCCGCGATGAAACTCTTTCCTTTCTAAGGTTGGGTGCACACGATATCCATACTTTGACGTGATCCCCATATACTCGACGGGAGAACCGTTTGGTATATGCTGCATAAGTGCTGCCATCTCTTCAGAAGTCACCGTGGCAAGGTCAACTCTCGCTTCCAGACTTGTTCCCTCTTGCGCCGAAAGGCCGATAAGGTTCTCAATATCTGACAGCTTGTCAGTCACAGACACCAGTTCATCCCTCTTCATTCGTAGGGTCTCTTCAGTCATCTCGACTGTCTTCATCAGTTTTTTATTTTTGTCCTCTAAAAGAGAAAATGCAGATCTTAGCTCATCTTTTTTACTCTGTATCCTGTCCACGCTGGAATTTAGATAGGCAATAGAAAAGGCAGCCAATGCAAAAATCAAGATCATAAATATCAATAGATAGATACCCACGCGTTTAATGATCTGATGGACATTAAACTGTTTGATCCCATGTTCATCATGAATAGTAATGGTAAACTGATTGTGCATTAACTTCCTTTTTTAAGATCTCAGCAGAACTTTCTAAATGCTTCTGCGACGCTAAATGAGCCAAAGACCAAATAGCTCTCGTCCTCTTCTATCCCTTCAAAAGTCTTATATTCAAGGCCATTGTGGATAATAGCGGCCACCAGATCATCTTTTGACGCAACCCGATCACCGCCCACTTCGATAATCTCCACCTTTTTGACAATAGGTTCAAGTAGACCTAATATCGACACATAGTCCTTGTCTTTGTAACTATTATAAACAAGATTGACTGATTTTTTACAAAAACAGCGTGAAATAGCCTCCGCAGCAAGGGTATTGTGTCCAAGGTCTAACCAGACATTTGGTTTTATCCTTTGCATTCTTCCCTGTAGTGGCTGATAGTCAAACAGCTTTTTTTCAATCTTAAAACCCAACGCTTTGATAGCGGTCATAGACACAAGAAGATTTTCATATAAATAATGAGGCATCTGAAACGCTTGTGTGACCTCTTCGGCTATTGTGATCATCTCCTTCTCCAACAGGTCCCTGTAACTGACAAAATGTATCCCGGAGTCTTTCTGAAGTTCTTTTGCGGTCTGTAATACTGCTGCGAAGCGTTGTTCCGCAACGATCGCTTTC
>JBFEXN010000074.1:0-8340 GCA_041562655.1 Sulfurimonadaceae bacterium | reverse complement strand
GGTTCCTTGCTTAAAGAGATGGGCTACGAAGTCGTAGAGGCGGAAAATGGAATGGAAGCCCTCGAAAGAAGCCTGGACGGGGATATCTCTTTATATCTTGTGGATGTAAATATGCCTATAATGGATGGTTACTCTTTTGTCCTAGAGATCCGAAAAGAATCAGCGTACACCATGACTCCTATTATTATGATCACGACTCAAGCGCATGATGAAGATAGAGTGGAAGCTTTTAAGGTCGGAGCAAATCTGTTTGAGACGAAACCTATTAAGCCCGAAGTATTGAAAAATTATTTACGTATTTTAATCCCATAAGGACCTGTTATGAACCCATTATTAGAATCATTTTTGCAAGAAGCAAGAGAAAACCTCTCTTTTATTGATCAAAATATTGAGAACATTGGCTCAGGGGATCAGGAGCTGGTGAACGCAGTATTTAGGGCGGCTCATACACTTAAGGGAGGCTCCGGGATCGTTGGTTTTACTTCTGTGAAAGATATTACACACCATGCAGAGGATCTTCTTGATATGGTTCGTGATGGGGATGTTGAACCGAGTGAAGAGGTCATAGAGTCTTTATATAATGCGTTTGATGAGGTGATGAATCTCATCGAAGCGGCTGAGGACACAGAAGATATCGTAGAAGCAGATGAAGAGGTCGTGAACGCACTTGTTGAAGAGTTGTGCCTTAGGATGGGAAAAACTACGGAAAAAGAGGCGTGGAGTATACCGATACATCTGCTTCAAGACAGATCAAAGATAGTCAATCTGCCTATAAACTTTTTGGCCGGTTCAGGAATCTCTTTACCTGTTCATATGGATGAAATAACTGAAGAGAATTTTTATGATACACGTTTATATGCACTTGTGTTTGATGTAGATGCTTCTTGTATGGTCTATGGGAATGACCCGGCTTATACGCTGTCGATTCTTGGAGACAAGGTAAAGTACGTTTACTCGTGTATGGATGAGGTCGCTGCAAAGTCAGTGATAAGCGGTCTAGACGATGAGGATGAGGGCTTGGGACTCAGCCTTCAGATTGTCGCCTTTGTAGAGGCAGGATATTCTGAGATCGAAGAGGCCTTATATAACTTTATAGACGAGTTGACATTTTTACCGCTTGATATCAGCACGTTATTAGGTATAAGCAGGGGTGAGGTCCATGATCTTGATGTGATGAAAGAGCTTAGCAGTAATGCGAAGAAGGAGCTTGGGTCTAAACAGAGGATCAAAGAACTGATAGAAGAGACTTTGGGACTTATCGGAGAAGATACGATCCAGTATGCTCAATTAGAACGTTTTGTAGATATCTTAGACTGTACAGATGACCTTCAGCCTTTGGCAGGATTTTTTGATGGGCTTTATAACGGTAAGGTATATACAGGTGAGATGAGCAGTGTTGAGACTAAGACAGTAGAGGAACCTTCCGCTGTGGTCGAAACACCGGTGATAGATGATGCAACGCGCGAAAGTGCCAAAATGATCATAGCTCAACAGTTGATGCAACTCGAAGCTTCTGATGACCAGGCACTTTTTGAACGTGTAAAGCTTATGATTGAAAGAACAGCTCAGGTATTTGGTGAAAGTACAGAGGGCATTTCAACTAAAGATGAACTTATGTCTTTTGCTTCTTCTTTGGTTAGGGAAGCAAAAGAGGAGAAGACAGAAGAACTCACAATACATGAAGAAGCGATGGCTGAGCAAGATGTTGACAAAGAAGCCGAACTCACACTCAAGGAAGAAAAAGAGCCTGAGCCAGTGGTGGCGGAAGTGCGAAAAGAAGAGGCTCCTCAACAAACGGCTCCGGCTGCCAAGGCTGAGAGCAAGCGTAATGTTATCGGCAAGACAGTAAAGATCGAACAAGAGTCAGTTGACTCACTGATGAACATCATCGGTGAACTACTTGTGGCAAAGAACTCACTCCCTTACTTGGCTGACGCGGTTCAAGATATGACTCCAGAGGGAGTGAAACGTGCCATTATGGAAAAATACACGTTTATAAACCGTCTGTCAGAACAACTTCAAGATCTGATTATGTCAATGCGGATGCTGCCAATCTCATACGTCTTTGACCGATATCCAAAACTTGTACGAGATATTACGAAGAAATTGGACAAAAAAGTCCACCTGCACATGGAAGGTGGTGACACGAAGCTTGATAAAAATATTATCGAGATGCTAGCTGATCCAATGATCCACATCATGAGAAACTCACTTGATCATGGTATCGAGTTGCCTGATGAACGTTTAGCCAAAGGTAAGAGTGCTGAAGGTAATGTCAACCTAAAAGCTTATGCGCAGTCCGACAAGATCATTGTTGAGATAAAAGACGATGGTGCAGGGATCAATGTAGATCGGGTCATCCAAAAGGTCATTGAAAAAAACCTGATGAGTATGGATCAGATCGATGCTTTGGATGACAATGGTAGAGCAGAACTGGTTTTATTAGCGGGTCTGTCTACTGCAGAATCGATCACCGAGTTCAGTGGGCGCGGTGTAGGTATGGATGTTGTCAAAAAATCTATTGAGAGTTTCGGCGGCAGTATATCTATTCGAACAGAAAAGAATGTCGGTACAACAATCACGTTATCAATCCCGGTATCACTGGCCGTGACATCACTGCTGCATGTTGAGATGAGTTCAGTCCATTACGGTTTCCCAATGGATTCTGTTCAAGAGACTGTTAAAATTGATAAATCGGAGATCGAAGCCTTACACAATGAACCGTTCATCTATCTACGCGGGGAAGTCATTCCTCTGCTTTTCATCAACTCTATGCTTGATCTTGAGGAGATAAAAGATAAAGAGTTGAGTATTGTTGTTTTGAACATCAAAGGCAATCTACTTGCAGTTGTGGTCAATCAACTCCTTGGTCAGCTTGATGTCGTTCAAAAACCGCTTCTTGGGATGCTGCAAGGGCATCCTATTTTCAGTGGAACGGCACTGCTTGGAAATGGACAGATCATTATGATGATAGACCCGGTAGGTCTCTTAGGTATATCCTCACAACTTCAAGTGCCTCTAGGGGATGTTTCGTGAGATCGTTCGTAATATTTTCAGTCTTGGGTCAAAACTATGGCGTTGATATTGAAAGTGTTAAACGTATCCTACCTGGAAGAGAGTTGACGGAGACTCCTGATGAAGGTAAGCATATTGAAGGGATGTTCCAGTATGAAGATAGTGTCCTTAAAGTCCTGAGCTTTCGAAAGGCCATTGGGAAAAAGAGTTACGAAGAAGAGTTGGCAGAAATGTTTCCTGTGTTTAAAACGTATCATGAAGAGTGGTTTGCTGCGTTGAAGCACAGTGTCGAGGCAGGAGAGCCTTTTACGATGAGTACGGACCCACACAGGTGTATCCTTGGTAAATGGATCGACTCTTTTCACGCCGATGATGAAGATGTCCTTGTCTTGATGAAGAAGTTGAGTCATTCGCATCAAAACCTGTATTCATCTGCTTTGGAACTTTTACAAAAGAGAGCTGTTAGTGTAGAGGAGGCAAGTCAAATGCTTGAAGGAAGTATCAGGGATAACTACACAGATACATTAAGGTATCTGGACAGTCTCTCTGCTCTTTCAGACAAAGTAGCCGCAGAGTTACAAAGATGTATGATCATTGAAGGTAAGAACGGGAATTTTTTTGGTCTGAACATCGATGAAGTCGAGGACATCGTGCATATCGAAGAGGGTGAACTGCACGAGGTGAACGAAACACAGTACATGGGTGACTTCATGCAGGTGTCAGCCATATTGGAACATAATAAGAAACTAGTGACGATCATTAAAGATATTTCACTTGATAAAAGGGGCGCATAATGGCGATTACAGCTAAAGGAAAAAACATAACACTTCAAGCAGTAATATATGAAGATGAAGTACTTGAACTGCGTGATACATTAAACAAACTTGCTCCAAAAGAGCTTGTCTTCGATCTAACGGAGTGTGACGATGTCCATCTCGCCATCATTCAGCAGATGCTTGCCTATAAGAAATTGTATAGTTGCACGTTTAATTTTTCTTCAACACCCAAGGTCTATCAAAAAGTTATAGAAGGGTTTAATGTAAATGACTGTAATTTATAATTAATTACATCAAGACCATTGGGTATAATCATTTCAAAAGAAAACATCTAAAAAGTAATCAATGAAAACAATTGTCATATCCAACCGGAAAGGTGGCTCGGCTAAGACCACTACGGCAGTCAATCTCGCTACTGAACTAGCCAAAACAAACTCTGTACTTCTAATCGATTTTGATACGCAAGGTCACGCTTCTATCGGTGTCGGTTCAGCTCCTTTGGAAGAGGGAGGTGCCCATTCGATATTTTTTGGCAAGACACTGAGCGAGAACTTTGTTCCTACTGTCTTGAACAATCTGACTTTGGCGCCTGCACATGCACTCTTTGATGTATATGAGTATTCCGATCTTAGGGGTGTGTTGAAGAATCGGTTTAAAAAAGAGCGTGTGGGTGATTTTTTTGATTATTGTATTATTGACACGGCACCGACCTTTGATGCCTTGCTAAAGAACTCACTTGAGGTCGCTGATGTCGTCGTCATCCCTTTTGTACCACATCATCTGGGAGTTGTTGCTGTAGGACAGATGGTTCGTGCGGTTTATCAAATGTCTACACAGATGAAGGCAAATATCAAGCACGTAGGTATGCTCCCTGTTATGTTCAACCCTCATATCAATGAACATAAAGAGTCTTTACAAAAGGTTGAGAGTGCCTTTGGAAAGTCAAAAATATTTTCTCCAATCGGTACGGATATTAAACTTGCGCAACAATTTGAATCAGGTGAGCCGATTGTATTGATGGAAAAAAGGACGAAGGGGATGAAGGATTATAAGGCCTTTTGCAAAGAACTGCTGAAACGAATCAATTAGGTAAAGATTTTATTGTAATAGGTGAAAATTATGTTACTCTATAATATCCATAGAAGGCGGTAGTTAAAAAGAGTCCCCAGGTTACAGGAGAGTGTCTTGAAGAAGATATTGATAGTTGATGACAATGCTAATAACCGAATGCTTCTAAGTCTTCTTCTTCAGGATTATATGGAGAGGGAAGGAGCGCAGGCCTTCGAAATTGAAGAGTGCAGCAATGGGCTTGAGGCAGTGAATAAGGCTTCGGTGACAAAATATGATCTGGTATTTATGGATATCATGATGCCTCAGATGGATGGCATCGAAGCTACCAAGAAAATACGAGAGCATGACAAAGATGTCATGATTATTGCTGTGTCTGCAGTGGAAGACGAGGCAAGACAAAAAGAGATCTTGCGTTGTGGGGCGGAAGACTATGTCGCTAAGCCACTGGACTCGGAACAGTTCTATGCACGGGTAGAAAATTACTTTTCGCTTCTTTCACGACGGCATGCCCTTGCTCGTCATACTAATTCAAAATCGGTGAATCTTTATACAAACCTTGTGTTTCATCGTCAGACCATCTTTTATGTTGAAAACGATGAGGCATTGACAGAGTTTTGGGAACATTACCTTTTAGATGAACATCCTATCAATGCCGATGGGCTTTCTGACGTCATCCGGGCAGTCTACACCTTGGGTGATGCTATTATTAAGACCTCGCAACGGCCTTGGATCATTATAGAGGCAGATAATGATGCTTACTACTTTACACTGAATAAACTAGAGAGTCTTGGGGAAGAATCCGTCAAGCTTATCATGGAAAACAATAAAGAGGTCGAAGAGTATAAGACAAATAGTGAGAAAATCAGTTTTAAACTCTGGAAAACAATCAGTCCTTTTGTAGAAGAGTTGTCTCCCGTTATCAATGTGGATGAAGTCGAGGTTCCTGAAGCAGTTGTTGAGAGTCACGATGTCGAAGTAACTCAGAGTAATGCACCTGAATATGAAGTCTTTGAATACATGGACGATGAAGATCTCTTGGATATGAAAGAGCACTTGGGGGATCTTAGTTCATTGATGCTGATGTTGGGAAGTTCCAAGCTCAAAGAAGATGATATTTATCTGATCGCTGCCTTACTCGATGCTTTGGGAAAAAGCCTGACTGTGTATACGCAAAGTTATCATATTGGAAAATCTTTATTAAACCTAAGCAGTGAGATAGTGGCAAATATAGAGCGGTTCAAAGAGATTGAGGAGCAGCTTTATACCCTGAGCGGTGCTTTTGTCTCTGATTTGCAGACGTGGGCCAGGACGACCTTTGAAGAAGGTGCGCCATCAGCAAACTTTTTGAACGATACAATTGTAGCAAACACACTGACTATCATTTCAATGTTAAAAGAAGATGATGTGGCAGTCAATGAAAGTGATGTTGATGATATATTTGATTTTTAAAGGAGTGACATGTACAGTGTTGAAGTAAAAAATGCATGCTCTTGCGCGATTAAAAGAGGTATTGCGGAATATCAAAGTTTTGAGAGCAAAGAGGAAGCAGAAGAAGAAGCCGAAAGACTGTTGCAGCAGATGAGAAATGAGTTTTGTAAAAAGCATCGTTTTGAACTGCGCAGTGAGCTCGGTAATTACAGTATATATATCCTGCCAAACAACTAGGCTATATACTGCTATTCATGGAAGAATCTGCTTCCATTTGTCTACAGAGTTAAAGCTTTCCCTCATAAAAACCTTCTATATTTTAATATTATTAATGAATTTTAATAGGTGTTTTCATGTTCTATCCACCTAAATAAGGGGTCTTGTTCTGGATATTTTATACTTTAGTCTAATTGCATCAAGTTTCCTTAGTGAAATAATTCAATATGTACTTGACATTCAATGACTCAATTATGTATAATACTTTTGAAACATAAAAAAGGAGGCGTATTTAATGTCGCAAGAGGAACGTGATAACGTTGAAAACCTTGATGCTGAAAACGAAGAGATTGAAGCGCAAGAGGAAGCTTTAGAAGAAGCGACCGAAGAAAATGAATTAGAAACTTTAAGAGCTGCACTTGCTGCAAGTGAAGACAGATACCATCGTGTTCATGCGGATTTTGAAAATATTAAAAAACGTCTTGAAAAAGAGAAGTATCAAGCGTTAGAGTATTCTAATGAAAAGTTCGCGAAAGACCTTATTCCTGTGATTGATGCCCTCGAAGGTGCCATCAAAGCGAAAGATGTTGACGCTGACCCTCAAAGCCTACTTGAAAAAGTAAGCGAGGGTGTTGAACTTACAATGAAACAATTTTTAAGTGTTTTAGAAAAGCACGGTGTAACACCGGTATCTGAAGATGAAGAGTTTGATCCAAACGTTCATCATGCAGTTCAGCAAGTAGACAGTCCGGACCATGAATCTGGTCAGATCGTCAGTACCTTTCAAAAAGGGTACAAGTATAAAGAACGAACCTTGCGCGATGCAATGGTCGTAATTGCAAACTAATATATAAATAATAAAGGAAACAATATGTCTAAAGTTATTGGAATAGATTTAGGAACGACAAACTCATGTGTTGCAGTTTATGAAGGTGGTGAAGCGAAGATCATCCCTAACAAAGAGGGTAAGAACACAACTCCTTCGGTTGTTGCGTTTACAGATAAAGGCGAGGTGCTTGTTGGTGATCCTGCAAAGCGTCAGGCGATTACAAACCCAGACAAGACGATCTCTTCAGTAAAACGTATTATGGGTCTTATGATGAGCGAAGAGAAGGCAAAAGAAGCTCATGATAAAGTGACATATAACATCGTTGATAAAAACGGTATGGCAGCGGTAGATGTTGCGGGTACAATCTACACACCTCAAGAGATCTCTGCAAAGATTCTTACTAAACTTAAAGAAGACGCAGAAGCATATATCGGCTCTACTGTGACTGACGCCGTAATTACTGTTCCGGCTTACTTCAATGATGCACAGCGTAAGGCGACTCAAGAAGCGGGTACGATCGCAGGACTGAACGTTCTTCGTATTATCAATGAGCCTACTGCATCTGCACTGGCTTATGGTCTTGATTCAAAAGAGGAAGAGACTGTACTGGTATACGACCTTGGTGGTGGTACGTTTGACGTTACAACGCTTGAGATCTCTGACGGTACCTTTGAGGTTCTTTCGACTGACGGTAATGCATTCCTTGGTGGTGACGACTTTGACAACAAGATCGTTGACTTCTTGGCAAATGAGTTCAAAGCGAACCAGGGTGTTGACCTTAAAAATGACAAGATGGCACTTCAACGTCTTAAAGATGCTGCAGAAAATGCTAAAAAAGAGCTTTCTAGTTCATCAGAGACAGAGATCAACCTTCCGTTTATCACGATGACAGAAGCAGGGCCACAACACCTTGTTGTAAAACTGACTCGTGCGAAGTTTGAAGGTATGATCGAAAGTCTTGTAGAAGAGACAATCGATCACATCAAAGTGGCGATGAAAGATGCG
>JBFEXN010000073.1:0-8621 GCA_041562655.1 Sulfurimonadaceae bacterium | reverse complement strand
ATCGGATGGCTGTATATCAGATGGTCGAAAAATGATTTTATCAAAGTGTTTGAAGATACGTATTGGAAACGTTTGGCTCTTTTTGTTCCTATAGGGATCTTACTCTTTATCGGTATACGTTCTTCCTTTGGTCACCGTGCAGCGAACAATTCGGATGCGATGTATTCCAGTAACCGTGTTGTCAATGAAATTACAAAAAACACTGTGTACAGCGTGGCTTACTCCATCTATGCCAACAAGAAGTTTTCAAGCCAGGTATTGAAGCAATACGGAAAGATGGACATCAAAGAAGCATTGCAACGTACCCAAGCTCGTCTTAATATCAAAAGTGATGATACGATCAATCACTTTAGCCGGTTGGAGTAGACTCATTTCAAACAGGGCAGACCTAAAAACCTTGTCATATATCTTCAAGAGAGTCTGGGTGCTCAGTTTGTAGCTGCAGTCGGTGGAGAAGAGGGTATTACTCCTGAGTTTAATCGTTTGGCAAAAGAGGGTCTTCTCTTTACGGACTTATACAGCAATGGGACACGTAGCATAAGAGGAATAGCAGGTATTGTGGCAGGAAACTTTGCCGTTCCGGGCAAGGGGGTTCTCAAGCGTGCCAAATCACAAACAGACTGGTTTACGATCGCACGTCTGTTTCAGCCACTTGGATATGAGACGAGTTTCATATATGGAGGAGAAAGCCGTTTTGACAACATGAAAGGCTGGTTTTTAGGAAATGGTTTTGACAAGGTCCACGATGAAGCCAAGATGGAAAACCCATGCTATGTCGGAACATGGGGGGTGTGTGATGATGAAGTGGTCTCATATGCGGATAATGAGTTTAAAACCCTCTATGATGCGAATAAACCCTTTATGAGCGTTATCTTTTCCACGTCCAATCATTCACCTTTTGATTTTCCAGAAGATAAGATCGAATTGCTCAATGGTGTAGAGACAAAGAGCGTTAAAAATGCCATAAAATATGCTGATTTTGCTATAGGACAGATGATCAAAAAAGCAAAAGAGAACGGATATTATGAGGATACGATCTTTCTTATCGTCGCAGATCATAATGTGAGAGTATATGGGGATGATAGTGTTCCCGTCAACATGTTTCATATTCCGGGACTGATTATGGGCGGCGGAGTCGAAGCGGGAGAGTACGATAAAATATCCACTCAGCCTGATATTATTGCCACAGCATTGGACCTTGTCGGTGCAGATTTCACCTATCCTATCTTGGGCCATTCCATCTACAGTGACAAAAAACAAGAGATAGCCTTTATGCAATTTAACAATAATTATGCACTGATGCTAAAGGACAAGGTGGCTACTATCAGACCTGGCAAAGGGGCTAATACATTTTATTATGATAGAAATGAGAGTCTGGATATAAAAGACAAGCACCTTCGAGAAACAGAGCATGACCCAGAGCTTGAAAAAGATGTACTTGCTTTTATACTAGGTATGAATCACCTGTATGAGAATGGTCTGTTTAAATAGCGATCGAAAAGTCTAATAACTCGTTCGCTTTAGCTGAAAGTGCCTTGTAGTCATGGACCTCTGGAAGTTGGTAAGCTGGTTGTAATCGCGCTGAGATAAGATTCTTAATGGTCTCCTCGCTCAGGCTTTCATCAAAGACTTCAAAGTAGTTGTTGACAATGTTTTGCTGATTGATATTTTGGATGTTCTTCTCTTGAGCAAAACCGAGGGCGTTTTGACCAGCCTTCGTTTGTCTTATAGAAGTCTCTTTTGGAGCTTCAGAGTAAGTAGGTAGTGTGGATTGTGAATTTATTTTCATCTTCGACTCTGTCTTATTCTATTTTGTTATAAAAAATTATAGCATAATTTGGCAGCGAGACGAAATCGCCGCTGATAGCTGCTTTGTATGAATGTCGGATTAGTAGTTTTTAGCGATAAACTTTTCGATGCGGCTAATACCTTCACGAATGCTTTCAATATCCGTTGCAAAAGAGAATCGGAAGTATCCGTCACTTCCAAAACCGATACCTGGGACAACGGCAACACCGGTCTCTTCTAAAAGTGCTTTTGAAAACTTGATCGAGTCCTTTTCAAACGCTTGAATATTGACAAAAAGATAGAAGGCACCGTCCGGTTTGACGACAGAAAGACCGTCTATAGCATTAAAAAGCTCAACGGCTTCATCTCTACGTGCGGCAAAGGCCTGACGCATCATCTCAATATCTTTGTCTGCCGAACCGTCAAGACCGGTAATGGCTGCTTTTTGAGTGATAGAACATATATTTGATGTACTTTGACTCTGAAGTTTTTTCATCGCCTTGATAAGTTCAGTGTCTTTTGCTGCAAGATAGCCAAAACGCCATCCAGTCATAGCGACTGATTTGCTTAGACCGTTAATGGTGATCGTGCGGTTATACATATCTTCACTTATCGCTGCAGCTGACGTGAACTCACCGTCATAGACAAGTTTCTCATACATCTCATCGCTTGCCACAAGTACATCGGTGCCTTTTAGAACATCAGCCAATGCCTCTAATTCTGTTTTTGAGTAGACCGAACCTGTAGGGTTTGATGGAGTGGTAAGGATAAGCATCTTCGTCTTAGGCGTCAGAGCAGATTTCAGTTGCTCCGGCGTTATCTTGAACCTGCTGCTATCGTCTGTCTCTATCTCGATGACTGTACCGCCACAATACTTGACAAGCTCAGGGTAGGTCACCCAGTATGGAGCAGGGATGATGACTTCATCGCCTTCATTGATCGTTGCTTGAAAAAGGTTGAAAAGTGAATGCTTGGCACCGTTACTTACAATGATCTGGTTTGCAGCATACTCAAGTCCGTTATCACGCTTTAGCTTAGCACTTACAGCATTTTTTAGTTCTGGTATACCATCAACAGCCGTATACTTTGTGAAACCACTGTTGATAGCCGCGATGGCACTGTCTTTTATGACTTGTGGTGTGTCAAAATCCGGTTCACCTGCAGAAAAACTAAGTACGTCTTTACCAGCAGCACGAAGTTCCTGCGCTAATGTTGTTACAGCTATTGTGATTGATTCAGAAAGAATATCGATTCTGTCAGAAAGCATAGTCACCCTTTTATTATGAAATCTATTGTCGTTTGAGAAACATTCTTTCGAGCTTGTTTCTCATCTACATGATATTAAAAATTTGTCTTGAAATTATAGCGGGTTTTTTAATAAATTTATATCTTTTATAAGAAAGAGTTTTAAATGAGGGGAAGGAGGCTTTATTATGCTTTCATGGCCTTAATAAAGCTTTCATAGATGTGTTCAAGTTCCAAGTCTTGCTCGAGTATCTCGTTATTGTCACGTACCATGACATGCTCCAACACGGCAACACGTTTAAGAAGATACTCAAAGATCTCCTTATCGATGTCGGGTAGTTTGTTATGAGAAAAAGGGTCCTTACAGCGGCCCTTATCGATGACACGTGCGGGAATACCGATGGCCGTTGAACGATCTGGTACCTCTTTGACGACGACAGAATTGGCTCCTACTTTAGAGTTCTCACCAATAACGATATTTCCAAGTACCTTGGCCCCAGCCCCTATAACAGCGCCTCTTTTGATCGTGGGATGTCGTTTTCCAGTAGAAAGGTTGACCCCGCCCAAAGTCACACCCTGATAGATCAGAACATCATCTTCAATGACGGTGGTCTCTCCGATGACAACGCCGGTGCCATGGTCGATGAACACACGGCTTCCAATGGTTGCGGCAGGATGTATATCGATGTTGGTGATGATCTGGTTTATACCCATGATAATACGTGATAGACGTTTCCAATTATGCTGATAGAGTCGGTTGGCAATACGGTACCAGGCAATCGCCCACACGCCTGGATAGTTGAAAAAAAGCTCTAAACGTGAATGTATCGCAGGGTCGTTATTATAAACATTACTAAAGTCTTCTTTGATCTGTGAGAATAATCCCAAAAATAATCCTTAATTTGTTGTGCGTAGATAACTGTTTTGATATAAATATAGTTCTAACTTCTGAAGTGTATCACTTTTTTCTTCTTCTGTAATAAAAGTAGAACGCGCTAATGTATTTTTTAGCTGAATTAAAATTTGTGTCTCATCGTATCCCAAATTCGAGATCACTTTTAGCAGAGTACTTGACTCATCGATGTTCTCTATACGGTATCCTTCTTTGGTTATGATGACGCTACATTCACTTGGATGGGAGAATAGATTGTGATTCATCCCAAGAGTTTCTTGATAGGCACCGACATTGAAAAAGCCGAGGAAGTATTCTTCCTCATCAAGGTCGACATCATGAAGATACAGTGGAGAAGCGCTCTCAAATCCTATTTCCCCATCACTGTCACAGGTGATATCCCATAAGTTTGCAGAGCGTAAAGCAGGTTCGTTCAGCTTATGCAGCGGCATAATAGGAAATCGTTGTCCCAGTCCCCAGTAATCAGGAAGGCTCTGAAAAATAGATGCATTGATCAGATAATGTTCCTGAAGGCGTGCTTGAAGTTTTTGTAACTCTGTCTTTGGGTAATCACTGCACAGACGAAGTGCTTTTTTGATAATGACGTGAACCAGTATCTCGGCGTTCGAACGATCCTGAAGGTCAATGTACCCCAGGTCGAAAAGTGTGAACAGTGATTCCATGTGATCCAGCGCATCATGCAAAAATTCGATGGAGTTTTTTGCGTTTAGCAGGCTGTTAAGTTCTAATAACTCTTCGATAAGAGGTGGATTGTCCTCTTTGATCCGAAGTGATTTTTCCTGGTGGTCCTGTGAGAACAGTTCCAGCACGGGTGTGACCAAGACAGAGTGGGATGCGACGATATATCGACCAGATTCCGTAAAGATATCAGGATGCTCGACTCCTTTTTTATTCATGATCTCACCGATCAAGAAGATAACATCATTGGAGAACTCTTTGATGGTGTAAGTGCGCAGCCTGTCTTTTTCATGCTGGGCATATTCGATGGCAAGCCCACCACCAATATTGATGGAACGCAAGTTGTCAGCACCCATCTTCTTCAGCTCAGCATAGATATTACCCGCCTCACGTAATGCTCGTTTTAGCGGTGGGATGTCTTCCATCTGTGAGCCGATATGAAAATGTACCATATGAAAATATTTTAAAAGGTCATTGTCTTTTAATAGGCTAATAGCTTCCAAAAGTTCTGTGGCACTAAGGCCAAACTTCGCGTCGTTTCCGCCACTCTTGGCCCAGATACCACTTCCTGAACTATGAAGACGTAGGCGTATTCCAATGGATGGTACCTTGAGGTTACAGGATTTTGATACTTCGATAATCGATTCAAGTTCCGCAATACCCTCAATGGTCATTGTGATATTATGCCCCATTTGTGCGGCCATAAAGCCTAGGGTGATCATCTCTGTGTCTTTGAATCCATTGACTGTGATTGGTGCCCCGTGTGGAGTCTGAGACATCGCTAAAACCAGCTCTGCCTTACTTCCTGCCTCAAGTCCGTAGTTATGCTTGATACCATGCGAGGTGATGGTGTTGATGACCTGAGGAAACTGATTGACTTTTAAAGGAAAGACAGCGTTAAACTTTCCTTTATAGTTGTTTTCCTGGATAGATTCGTGAAATGTCGCATATAGATTATTGACCTGTTTTTCTATAAGGTGTGGAAAACGCAGGATGAGAGGTCCGCGAAGTCCTGAAGAACGAATCTCCTGAGTTATATCGAGTAATGATGGTTTGCTGAGATGATTGAGCTTTACTTCCGCGTTGTCGATAATAAAGTTGTCATCACCCCAGATGTCTATTCCGTAATTGTTCATGTTCCCCTACACGTGTAGCTTATGGTGAAAATATTTATCTATATCAAAATAGATCTCACCATTAGCGTTTTTATAAGATAATTTGTCTTTGTCTAGCATGTTGACCCTTGGCAAGCCCATGACGCTGAGCATTGTCATGATGCCTTTTTTCATGTTCTTATGATAATTAGCGATCTCATTTGACTTGCGAATGACAAGGTACGAAGCCCGGCGTCTTGCATCCTGAGTCGCCAGTCCAACAGGGCATATATGCCCACCTGCACCGTTACACACACGTGCACGAATACACCCACCGCTCATCATAAAGCCGCGCGCGATGGCAACAGCATCAGCCCCGATGCACAGGCTGATAACGGCATCATCCGGTGTCAGTATTTTACCACTTGAGATAAGGCGGACAGAGTCTCTGAGTCCGTGTTTTCTCAATATGGTGTCGACGATATAGAGTGCATTGTTGGTTGTCAAGCCTATCGTCTCCATAAGTTCGAGCGGAGCAGTCGCCGAACCGCCTTCACCGCTATCTATTGCGATATAATCAGGAATGGATTTTCCCTCTTTTTGACGAGATACAAGTATACTCGCCATATCTTCGACGTGTTGTGCGTCCGACACGACTATTTTTATACCTACCGGTTTGCCAGATATCTTTTGGCATTGTCCGATGAAATCAAACAACTCTTCTTGAGTATTAGCATAAGGAAAACGGTTAGGTGAGATAAGGTCTTTCCCTTCTTCAACCCCACGATAATAGGCTATGTCTGCAGACACCTTGGAGCCCATGATCTTTCCACCCGTCTGTTTGGCCCCCTGTGCGATCTTGATCTCAGTCATCTTGCAAAATCGCATCACTTTTGCATAGCGTTCCGGATCAAATTGTGAATCTTGATCGCGCACACCGTAAAGTCCGGAACCGATCTGCAAGACAAGATCCGGCATGTCTTCAGGGACCTCCTCTGGAAAGGCTTCAAGCGGAGCGTCCCATTTCGGACGAAAAAGGGCGTGAGAGTTTGGATCATAGATATAGGTGTTCTCTGTTCTTTGATGAAGCAGCACTTTGCGGTATACCTTGATGGCAAGAGCGCGGTTAAAAAAGAAACTGGTCAGGCCAAAGATAAGTTCTGCAAACTTTGTACTTTCAACGATCTCAAGATAAGGAGAATTGGCCAGATCAGGTGCATGTGTTACAAAATAGTTTGACGTCAGTCCTCCCTCTCCGGTGTTTAAAGGAAAACCGGACTTTGAGGCGGCGATAACAAAGGCACGAGTCCCTTCAGGACTTAGGGCCCCATCACTCATCGCGGATCGAAATATCACAGACTTCGCTTTGAAGGGTTGCGCTTTGTCTTCTCCAAACGTTAAGGAAAAGTCATCAGAGACTTCATGATCATTAAGCACAGTGTTTGAATGCTTTACGATGAAACGCGACCCGTGAAAGGGTTGAGAGACAGAGTAGGAGAGAAAGTTGGGAACATCCTTGGATGCCTTATATACCCAGTCAATCTTGTCTCGAGACTCATAAAATGTCTCTTCTCCAAAGTACTGGCGCATCGGGTCACGTAAAATCTCAAAAAGATAACGCATCCTTCCAATGACGGGGTAGTTGATCAAAAGTTGGTGACGACGTTGTATAAAACGGTCATAGATATACAGGTTGGCAAGGAAAAACAGACCTAAGAAGAACCCATATTCTATGAGCAGAAAAAAATAGTGTTCCATTTGCTCAAACATCCAAACCCTCCTTGCTTCGTTAATTGATGAATTAAATCACACTCTAGAAATCTTCTTGAGAGATTTCTACTTCAGTTTTATTCTCTAGGTCTTTTACCCATATCGTACCATTGTTTAGTTCGTTTTCACCAAGTATAGCACAGTATCTGGCATTTGCTTTATCAGCGGCTTTCAGGTGGGCTTTGAGGTTACGGGCCTTATATTCTATCGTGACCTTGTCTGTTGCACGTTTTTGCATACCTAGATTGTAGACTTTTTTGACGGCAGGTTCATCCATCGCACCAAAATAGTAACCCTCACGTGTGCTCTCAGGCATTTTGATCAGTTCCATAAGTCTTTCGATACCAATAGCAAAACCAACAGCAGGAGTAGGTCGACCTTCTAAAAACTCCACGAGTCTGTCATAACGTCCACCACCGGCAATAGCAGATTGCGCACCGATCTCAGTAGAGATGAATTCGAAGGCAGTCTTGGAATAATAATCAAGTCCACGAACCAGATGCGTGTCGATCTCATAGGCCATGCCATGCTCATCAAGTAAATCAGTCAGTGTCTTGAAATCATCACCACACCCTTGACAGAGGTTTTGCATCAACTTTGGTGCGTCCACATATATCTCTTGACAGCTCGAGTTTTTACAATCAAGAACGCGGATAGGGTTAGTCGCTTTGCGCCGTTGGCAATCTTCACAGACATGCTCTTCATTTGAACCCAAAAACTCGATAAGGGCATCTCGGTATTGAGGCATACAGTTTACATCACCCAGGGAATTGAGTTTTAATTGAAAACTGATACCCAAGGCGTTAAAGATATCACGTATCATCAAGATCAAAGATGCATCTTCCAAGACAGAAGACTCTCCAAAACTTTCACAGCCAAACTGATGAAATTGTCGTAGACGACCTTTTTGAGGTCTTTCATAACGGAACATGGTTCCATGATAAAAGAGTCGCTGTGTTGTCTCCTGACGGTCATATTTGTTCTGAACAAATGCTCGGACCACCCCGGCAGTCCCTTCTGGACGTAGGCAGACATCGTTCTCACCCTTGTCGATAAACTGGTACATCTCTTTTCCGACGATGTCACTGCTTTCACCTACAGAACGTTTGAATAGGGCTGTCTCTTCAAGTTGT
>JBFEXN010000072.1:0-8657 GCA_041562655.1 Sulfurimonadaceae bacterium | reverse complement strand
TTTTAAAGTGCATCAGGCTATCATCGATACAATCTAAGCCACTCCTTTTTATCTCACAGAAGCTCTCTTTTCAAGCAGCCTTGTTTTGATATCCATCCAATATGCCGATATTGTAGTATAGAAAGAATAGACGACACTCTGAAAAGGGAATAAAATGATCAATATTAATAGCAATGCACATGCCTATCAAGCGGCACAATCTGAACATGTTTCTAAATCAAAAGAGGTCGAAGAGATCAAAGAGATGCACAAGGCATCTAAGGCCAAGCAGTTCGCACAGGTGATGTCTGAAGTCCAGGCCTTGGTGGACTCAAAAGTACAGCAGAGCAGTGTCGAGGTTCAGTATCAAGAGTTTCAAGACTTCTTGGAAGAGATCAACTATGAAGGTCCCTCAATCGCATCGCTCTCACAAGAAGAAGCTACTGAACTTGTCAGTGAAGATGGGTTTTTTGGGATCAAACAGACATCTGAACGTATTGCACAGTTTGTTATCAGCGCTGCGGGTGGTGATGAGGAGCTGCTTCGTGAAGGACGAAAAGGCGTCCTGCAAGGGTTTAAAGACGCTGAACAGATGTGGGGTTCAAAATTGCCTGACATCGCTTATGAGACTATCGATAAGGCGGTTGCTTTACTGGATCAGGCTTTGATGGATGGTGGTTTTTCTGTTTTAAATGAGAAGGCGTAGAGAAGAGTCTTCTCTACACTTATGCCATGATGTTTTTGATGATATAAAATACGAAGGCAGCGATACCTGCAGCAGCAGGGACTGTAATGACCCACGCCGCCACGATTTTCATAATGGCGGAACGTTTGACATATTTTGCTTTTTTAGCACGTTTGAGATGCTTTTTCTCCGCTTGGATCTTTTCATCTTCTTCTTGGATAAGAAGCTTTAACTCTTCGATACGGGCAATCTGCTCATTAGATTTGTCTTCGATTGCCTTTAGCTCTTTTAGCTCACTTTTATGGGTCTTCTTAATCTTCTTGTCTTCATGTAGCTGCGCTTCTTCGGCTTCGATTCTCTCCTGCTCTGTCGTTGTTGAAAGGAACTCTCGTAAGAATCCGACACCAAAAATACCGCCGATAGCGATATGCGTTGAAGAGACCGGAAGACCAAGTTGTGAAGCGATGATGACCGTGATAGCAGCGGCCATGGCGACAGAGTAGGCTCGGATCTGGTTTAACTGAGTGATCTCAGAACCCACTGTTTTAATCAGCTTAGGTCCATAAAGTGCAAGTCCCAAAGAGATACCAAGTGCACCAATAAGCATTACCCACAATGGGATAGCCGCTTTTTTTGCGATCACCGCACTTTGAACCGCATCCGCGATCGCAGCCAAAGGACCGACAGCATTGGCAACATCATTTGCACCGTGTGCAAAAGAGAGTAGGGCTGCGGCAAAGATCAGAGGGATAGTGAACAATGAGTTCGCATCTCTAGCTGTGTTTTGCATAGAAGTCGCTGCCTTGACGACCATAGGTTTTACGATTAAATACGTGATGACTGCCGCCACTAGACCTATGCTAAGAGCCGCCATGAGTGTTGGCTTTTTGACCACTTCCACAGTAAAAGGGGTGATGGCATTCACGGTCTCAAGTATGCTTGGCCAGATCTTTTTAAGACCCTTTAGTGTCAGGTAAGTAGCAAAAGCAAAGGCCATGATAGCTACATAGACGGGAACCATCTTACGCATGGCAGATAAACGGTCTTCTCTGTAAAGGATCGTTTTTTTAATGGCAAACAAGAACGCTGCTGCGATAATAGCACCGAGAACAGGAGAGATGACCCATGAAGCGGCGATCTTTCCCATTGTCCCCCATGAAACGATTGAAAAACCGGCGGCAGCGATACCACCTCCCATGACACCACCGACAATAGAGTGCGTCGTAGAGACGGGTGCACCAAGTTTAGTGGCAATGTTTAACCAGATCCCCCCGGCAAGAAGAGCCGCTGTCATCGCCCAGATGAACTCCTGAGTGTTAATAAACAAGGCCGGGTCAATAATCCCTTTTTTGATGGTACTGACAACATCTCCGCCGGCAATAAGCGCACCACTTGCTTCAAAGATAGCAGCGATGATGATAGCACCACCCATTGTCAGTGCTTTTGAACCAACGGCAGGTCCTACATTGTTGGCGACGTCGTTTGCACCGATGTTAAGCGCCATATAAGCGCCAAATACGGCAGCGATAGCCAAAAATACATTATTACTTACATTATCTGCACCAAATGCATACCAAAGAACAGCAAGCATGAATGCTATGGCCGTTCCCATTTTTAAAAAGTCAGCTTGAGAGCTTTTGACTGCCTTAGTCTCGAGTTTCTTGAGTGTATGGATATCCATTGCGATCCCTAGTTTAGGTGAGTCCGTGATATCAAATATATTGACATCGATGAACTTTTGATTTGAAGACAAAAGTATACTCTAAATGAGCAGATATAAGAATAAAATACAGGGGATGCAGAAGCTAAATTGTTTTAGCTTCTCTTTTTATTTGTCCAGGAGGTAGGCTTTTATGATCTTTTGATCATCATAGGGACGATTGCCGCGAGGGGAAACAGGGACCATTTCGAGCTTTTGTACATTCTCGTATCCCGATTTGACTTCGCCAAATATGGTGTGCTTTCCGTTGAGCCACTGCGTCGGTGTGACGGTGATAAAGAATTGGCTTCCGTTGGTCGATCTTCCAGCATTTGCCATAGCCAATATGCCTTTTCTGTTGAAGGTGACGTTTGGTGCAAACTCATCTTTAAAAGGTTTTTTCCAGATAGACTCTCCGCCGCGACCTGTTCCTGTAGGGTCTCCGCCCTGGATCATAAAACCTTTGATGATACGATGGAAGAGTATACCGTTATAGTATCCGTTCTTTACGTGTGTGATAAAGTTTTCTACGGCCAAAGGTGCGATATGCGGAAATAGCTCCAGTGTGATACTGCCCTGAGTCGTCTCAAGGACGACGAGAGGGTTTTTGGCAGTGTTACTCTTTTTTGAGAGAGACTCATGTAGGGATGAGGCCTCAACCAATAGGCTCAGGCTTACAAACAGTAAGAGGGTTTTAATCGGATTCATTATGTTCTCCTTTGATATGATTAATAAAGTGGTGCAGTATATCTGTATTGCTTAAGAGAAAGCTTTTGAGCCGCGCGCGTGAGATAAGCTGCACAGGGTCTTCTTGTGGATCGTCATCGGTGATGACGATCACATAGTCATTGACGATGCATGAAACATGGCTTAGAGGATAGAGCATGATACCCTCTTGTTTGGCGGGATCATCAAACAGATAAGAGATCGGTGCAAAGTAGGCATCTATCTCGTTTTTGAGTTTTAGAAGGTCTTCCCTGCTATAGTGTAGGATCGTTATCTTCTCAGCGGAAGTGCTTTGGAGCAGCCCTTTTAGGATAAGCAGAACATTCATGAATGTGTTCCCGCTTTTTAGGACCAGGTTCTGGGATAGACTTTCTACTTCGAGGCCTTCACAGGCGGCACAAACGGCAGGAGAAAGTCGGTAGTTATCAGTCAACGCAAATGATGTCATAGCATCGATCTCATAGGATGAAGAGCTCAATAGTCTGCCCTGTTTGTTGAGGAGTCTTTTAAGGGTGCCAAGGTCTGCCTCATTAATGTCATCACATACGATCAGGTCGTATTTTTCCTTATCATGGGAACGTTTTTGAATAGACTCAAAGCTGCTGACGGTGATCTCAGCAGGGTTAAGGTTCCAGTGCGAGTTCTCGATGAATTGGAAGATGAGGGACTGGAGATGGTGTACATTACAGGCAAGTCTGCCAAAGATGATCAAATCTGTCTTTGGCTCTTTCATCTTCTCATACAGGGCTTTTGCTACCAAGATGGAACTCTTACCTGAACCAGGGAACCCTTTGATATTTAAAAACTCATGCAGATCTGTAAGGACGGCATCTTGTTGTTCACGAGACATCAGAATATTTTTTTCAGGGAGGATGAACTCAGCAAAAAGGGCCTGCTTTATCTTATCTGTATCATAACTGTTCTTTTCATCAGCAAGGACGATCTGTTTATAGGCCTCTTGCTTCGTATCGTTAAAAAGTGTCAGGCTTTTTGGGATGAGTTGGTGAAAGCTTTCATCCAGATAGTCAAATTCTCCTTCACTGAGGTTGGGGCAGACAAGGATGGAGCGCACGGGGGAGATCTGCTGATGGAATATCTCTTCAAAGCGAAGCTCTATAAAACTTTTGGCATCACTTGTCTTAATATCAGCATGCGTCTCATTTTCTGAGGCAGGTGAAGCTGTTACACCGTCGAGTTCTGTGGCATTGTAATTGAAAAAGTTAAACAGTATAAGACCGGCTCGGGGATGTATCATTATATATGGCAGTGTCTTTTTCTCTTTTTGACTGAAGAGGCTGACATTAGAAAAAAACTCCGCTTGATCGTCAAAATGAAGTTTTAACTCTTCAAAGGCTTCATGCACAGGGTTTTCATTGATACTTTTGTCAGAAGAGTGAAAGAGTTTTGAAAAAAAGTTCATCTACTACCTCATGTGCTAAGTAGCATAAGTTATTAACAGACTTTCCTAATTTCTAAGTAGATAGACTTTAAAAAAAACTGTTAATTTGAAATTATTACTAGAAGAAAGGAATCGGCCGAAGCCGAAAAGGTAATTATTTACCTGCAGCTACGCGATCTTTAAGACCTTTACCTGCTTTGAATTTTGGAACCATCTTGTCAGATGTAGTATAAGTTTTGTCAGTTCCTGGAACTTTTCCGCTTTTACCTTTTTGTAGTGCAGAAGCAAAGCTACCAAATCCAACTAAAGAAACATCTTCTTTTTTTACAAGTGCTTCAGTTACAGCTTCAGTGAATGCCTTGATCGCAGATTCTGCTTCTACTTTAGTTTTGTAGTCGCCACATTTTTGAACTAGTTCAACAAATTGTGATTTATTCATCGTGTACCCTCTTGTGAGTTAAAGTATGCTCATAACTTAAAGCTTAAATTTAAACTCTAAGTTAATCAACTGCGAATACTTTATAGCTTTTTTCCTTAAATATTACTTGGAGTCCCTATTTTTAGGGCGAAAATGATTGATAAGTTTAAAATTCACCACTTTTCTTCCTCGTTTAAACATAATTTTTTTTGATTTTGCGTACGAAAGTCCTAAGGGTATTCCTTTTTGAACGAGAGAACTCAGGCTACTTGCCAAACGGCTTTTTTGTTCGATTAATTTTTCCGATATGCTCTGTTTTTCTCCCAGACATAAAAAAACGTCTTCTAAACCAATACGTTCATGTTCGCTTAAACTACTCAATTCTCATCCTTTAGGTTATTACTTATCTTTCGTACTACCCTTACAATATCTTCATCTTCAAGCTCACCGAGCATCTGCAGTACAACCCGGGCGGCTTGGGGAGCGGAGTTTCCCAGTTTCCAATCCTGATAGGTCCTCATGGAGACACCTAGCTTAGTAGCCATCTCCTTTTGAGAGATCTTTTTACCCATGTACTGCGACTCGACTGCATTGTGAAGAATATTGAACACATCTGCCAAATCCATAAGATAGAGTTTATAGCATTAAAGCTTAAAGTATACATTATTTAGTATGTTTAATCATATTTTTATCTTATATAACAATATATAATGTGTATTAAATACACATAATATAATATTTAAAGAAGAATAGTTTATATAATAGTAATTAAATAGTATGTTTTATACGGTAAACCGTTCAATATATTCTTTTTAGCTTGAGGTTTTTATAGGCGGTGTGATGAATATCGGTGAAATGAATAGGCTATTGTGTAGGTTGCTTGAGTTTATAAAATTTGGCTTGAATGTAGAGAATGGGTCTTGTCCGGTAACCGGAACAGAATGTGGATGGAAGGGATGGGAAAAAAGTTTAGAGCAGGATTTCGACCCCTACAGGTTCTAAAACAAGTTTCTCTTCCGTCTGGCGAAGACTGAAAGGCTCATAAGTCTTGGCCTCTTTTGTTCTGTAGATCAAAGAGGTCTGTTTTTCCGGAATGGCAAACTCTATAGTATTAAGACCATCGACAGGAGCCATGATCGTAATGACTGCATTATAATGACAGAGCTTTATCTCATTGATCTCAGCCTCTTTCTTCTGCAGTTCCGCTTTTAAACTCTCTTGATTATCTCGAGAGTACTTTATCGCTTCTTGATAGTTCCAGGATATCTCGTCGCGTTCTTCACTTAGGTATTGCAGCTTACTCTGTAAAACAGGAAGTTTACGATAGTCAATGACAAAGTGATTGTCTTCGCCTAGGATGCGTTCGATAGTGATGCTTTTTGACGCGAAGACCTTAAGGTTGTGTTTAAGTGTTTTAATGGTGACATGATCTGCATATACCTGGCCACCCAGTGCGGTATTGATCTTGGCATGGGTAGCATAGACCGTCCCGCCTTCTAAAGAATTGATCTCTGCTCTGTGACAACGAAGGGTACCTTTGTGACGATTGATCTTGGCATTTTTTGCCGTGACAAATGCCTGGTTGTGTGTTGCTCCTTCGACTTGTACATCTTTGGCTTCAACACTTGATTTGGCACCCATGTGTCCTGTGATATGAATGCTTTCAGAAATAAGTTCGACGCCTTCACCCACTCCGTCTCGGGTAACATCGGTCTGTGAGATGACAACGGCGACTTCGTTCTCTTCTTTCTCCGTCACCTTTCCTTCAACGCGCTTGATGTTTTCAAGGACGATTTTATTGGATATGGACAACTTGTTTTTCAAGGTACTGACAAAGCCTCTTTTTTTAGAGTAGTATTTGATTTCTTTCGCAGACTCCTGTACATTGATAGTCGCTGTGTCGATCTGATATTCGATCCTTGCCAGATTGTTCGTCGAGCCATGGTCAATACGGTGGCCATAGGCATTGAGTCCGGCTTTTCCGTAGATAGGTTTGACATAGGTGATAATAAGCTCTGAATCCTCTACCTCGTTGACTTTTTGTCCCTGGCTCTTATCAAGATAGTGATTGATGACCTTGCTTGGCTTTGAGACGTCTGGGTCGATTCCTTCAAAGAGCAGTATAGACGCGTCATGTGTAAATCCGTTTTGGTAGATGTCTTTTACAAAGGCGCGAAGGTCTTTGAGCATACATGATGAAAAAAGGTTGATCATCATCTTGTGTTTGGACTTTATTTTGTTCAGCTCGCTATACAGGAGTTTTAACATCTCCTTTTCGTCGACTTCAAGTAGAGGAAGCGAAGAGTCTGTCGAGATGATCATAATGGGATAGGTAGCAAACTCTCCCTTTTCGATTCGGTAGACAAGATGTAGTCTCTTTTTTTGCTTTGGATGGATCTTGATCTTATAGATCTGTAAAAAGCGCGCACTGTCTTTAACCAGTTTATCAGCAGAGCTGTACTCATCCTTATACCCCTCGTGGAACTTCACAAAGGTCTGATGGTGACAGGTCTTAAAATAGGTCTGTAGGCCCAAAAGCGTGTAATCAAGTTTTTCGTAAGGGTATCCGTGTTCAGCGGCGTACTCTTTAACCGCTGTCAGAGGACTTTTGGTATGGACGACTTCTTTGCTCGCTGCCATTTTAATCCTGATCGATTTTTAATAGGTCACTGTAATCAAAACGATCAAAATCAAGATAGAAGAGTCCGTTTTTCAGAAGAACACGTGAGTCGGCACCAAAGGCCTCAGCAAACCTGCGTTTTATTCTTTTGCGTTGAGAGGATTTAAGGCCGAGAGAGCGAAGGTACTGCTTCAGCTCGACAGGTTGTTCTTTGTGATCAGGTTCAAGGTTGGCTTCTATCGCGACATGGCTGTCTGCTTCTTCGATGATAGATTGAGCTGATGCACCCTCCTGCAGCAGTTTGGTGTTAATGAGTTCGAGAATGGTCCGCAGCTGGGTGTCTTTATCCGCATAGACTTTTTCAATGCGTCCTCGCTCATCTTTAAGAAGCTGTTCTTTTTCACTGACCAGTCTGTCTACCTTTTCTTCCAGCTCTTTGATCTTAAGCTTGAGGTAATGGTTCTCTTTTTGGTACAGACCAATCACAGTGGCGACGGTTGTCCTTTTGTGTGTACTGCTTTTTTCTTGCGTGTGTTCAGGGACTTGGTGCTTCGGTACGACAATATAGGTGGTACCATTTTCTACAATATAGTTCAGACGGTTTCTGCGAAGTCTTGAGTGTACCATCTCAGGTGAGATACTGTAGGCTTTAGCATATTCTTCAACGGTAAAACGCATGTGATTCCTTGCTTGTCATAATGTTAATGAATTAAATTTGATATTAGGAGGGTTGATAACACTTCCCTTACGCAACCAGACGAGATATCCAGACCAACTTATATCATGCTTGTCCTTAAAGGTCTGCAGCCGTGAGCGTTTGAACTGCTGTTCCAGCAGCAGGGCTTCAAAGTCGGGATACAGTTCTAGGAACTTGGAAAAGGAGGCATACGCTGTCTTGGATATGAATACGGTACTGATCGAGTAATCCTTATGCTCCAGATAACGGGCGCAGTGGTTCAAGCCGTCACCAATATAGTTGGTATGACCCAAAATGTCAGTAAACTCAAAGACACGTCCTGTATGAACAGCAATACGTATTCCCTTAAAGTAGGGAAACTTTGACGATATCAGTTCGGAGAAATGGTTAAAAGAGAGTCCCAGGATCGTACCAAAGCCCTTCATCCTAGGGTT
>JBFEXN010000071.1:0-8673 GCA_041562655.1 Sulfurimonadaceae bacterium | reverse complement strand
GGGCGAAGCTGTTGCCGGCGTGGTCTATAACCCGGTACTGGATGAACTCTTCTATGCCGAAAAAGGCAAAGGGGCATATTGCAATGATGAAGTGCTGCATGTCAGTGAAGAGAGGACACTCGAAAGATCGCTGATGGCCACGGGCTTTCCCTACACCAAGATAGAGCAGGGCGAAGACTTTCGCTGGGCGATGAAAAGTATCGAAGCTGTTTTACCATATACCCGGGATATTCGTCGGCTGGGCTCAGCGGCATTGGACCTTTGTAATGTGGCCCGGGGCAATTTCGAGGGCTATTTCGAGATAAATCTCAAGCCATGGGATGTTGCCGCAGGGGTCCTGATGGTCAAAGAAGCGGGCGGCATGGTCAGTGGCCGTGATGGTGGAGTTTATGCATTGGGTGAGCATATCATCGTAGCGACCAACGGCCTAATCCACGATAACATCGTAGAAAAGATCAATTGACTTTATCCCCGCCAATGCGCTGGTGTTGTGTCAGCAGTACAGCCTTGCTAATGCTACTGAGGTGGAATAGGCCATTGGATATAGGGTGTTTTGGGTTCTACTCCTGGTGGTACGTAGGAAGGGACGGAGTTCTCAACGATGCCAAGACTCTTGATGTACTTATAGATAGCACGTAAATCTTCCTCAGTCATTGCATTGAGTGACCACCATGGCATGGGCGGTCTTGTCTTGAGTGTCTTGGTTTTGAGGACCCAGTCATTTTCAGATATCAACCCGATATAGCTGCGCAGGTTAATGGGATAGGTTGTTCCCCAGCCTCCTCGGTAACCCAGGCTGTCACCCAAGAGCCAGTTCGCTTCGGGTGTTCGTGCCCCACTAGGAGCGTATCCGGCAGTGTGACAGTCATTACATCCTCCTATTTCTACGAGATACTTTCCTCTTAATATATCGGCTTCACTTGCTACGGCTGCATTCGTAATGCATAATGCAAGACCTCCAGTTAGGAATAATTTGGTCATTGAGAGTTTAGAGTGAGTGAACATGAATCTATCTCCTTATGGTGACGTATTTGTTTTACAAAAGGACACGAGTATGTAAGGTCAGGTATCATAATGTAATACGATCTTGTTACAATCATAATAAATATTCAGTTTAAATACTTTTATGTTTTCTGAGTAATCTTTTTTGTTTACTGGAAATAAAATATTAATACAGACTCTGAAGAGTATACGCGTTAACATCCGGCCCACCACATACGAAGCCAGAGTCCCCAAGTAGAGGTATAGCCGACTTCGCTAAAGCTTGGGGTCATCGATGAGCTTGAAGTCCAGATCATGTTCTTGCATATAGGTAGCGACCAACGGCCGAATCCACGATACTATTGTTAAAAAGATTAAATTGATCCGGTGCATTGAAAAGCTCTTTTTATCGACAGGGAATTGAGTGGAGCAAAAGAGAAAGAAAGTGTCCTAGAGTATTAATACCCTGAAGCTCACAGGACAAAGACTTGGTCTTTTCCCTTGTCTTTTGCTTGATACATGGCATCATCAACGCGTTTTATAATCGTTGCGGCCGTATCATTATCGTGCATATCGGTGACACCGAAACTACAGCTTATCGGTCCATATTCACCCATCTTATCTTCTTTTAATATGCCACATAGCATATCTGCCAATTGACGACCGCCTTCGATATTTGTTTCAGGACAGATTATCATGAACTCTTCTCCTCCCCATCGACCGAAGATGTCGGTTACACGTAGATGTTTTTTGACCAGTCGGGTAAGTTTGATCAGAATCTCATCACCCGCAAGGTGGCCAAAATGGTCATTGATCTTCTTGAAATCATCGATATCGAACAATATAAGGACAAAGGGTCTTTTATAACGATGGTACTTTTCGATTTTATCATTGATCTCCTGGTCAAGCCTCATTCGGTTGTCTATTTTTGTCAGCGGGTCTGTCATCGAAAGTGCCAACAGGGACCTATTATGGCATTTAAGAGTCATTTGACGGTAAAGAAGGAAGACTATGATGAGGACTGCTACAGCTAGAACTTGAAGGATCAGTTCCCAATGAATAGGTGATGTATTCGTTGGTGAAATGGCATAGCGGCTGACGATCTCGTCAAGCAGGTATGCCGGGATGGCATCGATCGATTTGTTGATAATAGAGACCAGTTCAGGGTAATCATCCCGTATCATAAAACGAAGGCTCTGATCGAACTCTGTTGTTCCCGAGATAATAATGTCGTCATAGCCGTTACGGGCAATGGCATAAGAAAGGACAGGGACGATGTCTACCACGGCAAACACTTTTTTCTGATGCAGTAGTTTCAAAGCCTCATCGGTGCTTTGTACGGGAAGAAGGTCTATTTTAGGATAACTTGTTCTGAGTTTCTCTTCAATGGTATAGCCGCTTCCTACGGCGACTTTTTTTCCTTCAAGCATGGCAAGGTTCGGGATGTAATTGACTGACTTTTCAGTAGCTATGACATTGGGAAAATGCCCGTAAGGTTTACTGAAAAGAGCGTAGCGGGATTTTTCCGGACTTTTCTCCGTTCCAAGGGTTATATCGGCCTGACGTGTCCGGATGGCCTTGAGTACTTTCTGCCAGTCGGAAGCATACTCCAGTCGGTTATCAATGGCGTGCATACGGATGATATGTTCCCAAAGGTCGACGGCAATACCGCTGATCATTTTCATATCACCCGGAAGTGAAAAGTTGAACGGTGCCCATTTTCCCGTGGATATGGCCGTGATCTTGTGCGCTTTAAGGAAGGCTTCTTCTTGGGAAGTCAGTTGCAGCGGCGTATTGATGGCGGAGTGGTAGATAAAGTCGTCAAAGTTCTCTTTCGAGTATTTTGTCTTTCCCATGACACGGTACATATTGAGGATCGTCTTGAACTTTTCGATAGCGATATGACCCAGGGGAAGATTGTCTGTATAAGCCAGTTTTTTCAAGGCCTGACCTTCAAAGATCAGGCTTTCGCGGCTTTTATTCTGGACGTTGTAGTGCTTTATGATTACATCGGCTGTCTCTTCGATATGATCGAATGCGTAGCGCCACCCCTTTATCGTCGCCATCAAGAAAGCATTGACACGTGCAGGGTGTTCTTGAAGCTCCTTTTGAGAAGTGAAGAGTATATCGCTGTAGTAATCAAAGCCATACTCTTTGGGAGTAAACCCGACACTTTCGATACCAAGTTCCTGCATCCTGAAAGGTTCGTTGGATACATAAGATGCCATCAGGTCCGTTTTGCCTTGGATAAGATCATTAAGATCGAAGGAGTGATTGAGTGGAATGATATCATCAAATGAGATTCCTTGAGATATGAGCATGGACTGAATGGTGACGTCATCTTGGACATCACTGGTCAGCATGATACGCTTGCCGACAAAATCTTTGATTGTTTTGATACCGGAGTCCTTGCGCGCCAACAGGATATGCGGAGACGATTGGAAGATGGCGCTCAGTGCTACTATGGGTTTGTCATTACAATACTCAGTCATGATCGAAGCTCGGCCAATTCCGTAATTTGCCCGGCCGCTGATCACCTCTTCTGTGGTATCGATATCGTTCGAGAACTTTTTAAGATGGACATCGAGACCTGCTTCTTCGTAAAAACCCTTTTCGATGGCCATATAATATCCGCCAAATTGAAACTGATCAAGCCATTGCAGTTGCAGTGTTACGGTCTCTAGTGTCTTGGCATGAAGAGAGAGTGGTAATAGTAAAACAATAAAGAATAAAAAAACGGATTTCAATGTTTAATAACCTTATTTTTCAATGATAAGTCAGACTTATTATAGCATGGTATAGATGCAGATGGTGTTTTTCGAGATTATTTTTTGATTTTAGCCCAGTAGTTTTGAGTTGTAAAATAAGGTTTGAAATGAGGAATAAAGGTCGCTAATTTGATATTTGAGAGGTAGTTTTGCAGTGACTTATTTCTCTGCCCACCACATCCTTAAAAAAAGCCCCCAGGTAGAGGTATAGCCGACTTCGCTAAAGCAGAGTTTTCCTTCTTTGTCATAGACGAAGGTCGTGGGAAAGGCGGGAACACTGAAGCGTGAGGCGAGGGTACCGTTGGGGTCATTGATGACCTTGAAGTCCAGGTCATGTTCTTGCATATAGGTATTGATCTTGGAATCGTCTCCCGACTTGACGGCAATGGTGAGGACATGATACTCTTTAGAAAGGGTCTGGATATTCTCGGCTTCGAGTTTGCAGGTCGGACACCATGTTGCCCAAAAGTGCACCAGTATTGGCTTGTCTTTGGACTCAAGTGTGGAGTAAGGTTTCTGGTTTGTAAGAAGGGTGCTTATCTCAGGAAGTATTTTGTCTTTGAGATCCGGTGCGCGAAAGTAGCTGATAGTGTTGGCAACGATAACGATCAGGATAACTGTTGTGGCGGCCTCTTTAGCCCAAGACTTCACTCTGTCTTTACTGAGCTTCAATGATCTCCACCTTCTCTTCGATACGAAGAAGCTCCTCGACCATCGCTTCGTACTCAGACTCTTTCTCTTCCAGCTCTTTTGAAAGCTTGGTAAGTCCGATCTCCTGATAACATTCAGGATTACTCAGGCAGTTATTGATCTCTTCGATCTTCATCTCCAGTGCTTCTATCTGATCAGGAAGCTTTTTGAGTGCCTCTTTTTCTTTGTAGGTAAGTTTGAAGACCTCTTTTTTGAGGTTTTTATCCATCTCTTCGATCACTGCTTTTTTCTGTTCAGGTGAGTTTTCGAACTCTGCTAGGGAGCTTAAAGCCTTTTCGATGTTTAAGTATTCGCTGTATTCTTGAAAGCTCTCTTCGATATGGCCATTTCCTTTGAAGATAAGAAGCTTTTTTGCGATCTTATCGACAAAATATCTATCGTGAGAGACGATGACTACAGCTCCTGGGAAGTTCTGAAGTTTTTCTTCGAGGATATTGATGGTCGGGATATCTAGATCATTCGTTGGTTCATCTAGGATCATGATATCGACTTTTTTGGTAAAGAGCAGGGCGAGGGCGATACGATTCTTCTCTCCACCGCTGAGTACTCCGATCTTCTTGTCAAGATATTCACGTGGAAAAAGAAAGTTCTTGAGATAACCGAATACATGCATGTTCGTCCCCTGTACTTCGACACGGTCACCCCCATCGGGACAGAAGGTCTCGATCAGGTTCTTACTGTCATCAAGCATCTCTCTGTGCTGATCAAAATAACCGATCTTGAACTCGCCTCTGTCGATCTTGCCGCTATTGGGTTTGATCCTGTCTAAAAGTAGCTTTAGCAGGGTAGACTTTCCACTTCCGTTCGGTCCGACAATGGCAATGACGTCTTTTTGCAGGATACGAATGCTAAAGTCTTTGATCAGTTGTTTGTTCCCTATGCTGTACGAGAGGTTTTCGACCTCGAAGAGCATCTTTTGTTTGTTAACACTCTTGTCTCGTTGAAAGTTTTTCTGTTCACGTTCAAGTTCGACTTTCATCTTTCGAATCTGAGCGGGATTGGTCTTGGCAGCATCGCGAAGTTCCATCAAACGGGCTTTTCGCCCCTCATTTCGTTTCAGACGTGCGCGTACACCTCTAGCATACCACTCATTCTCGGTCTTTAGATATTTAAGAAGATTGTCATGCTGCTTCTGTAGAGTGCGCATGATCTCCGCTTTTTGAGTCAGGTAGTTTGAATAACCTCCTCGAAAGGTACGAAGCGCTCCGTCTTCCACTTCCACAGTACGTGTGGCAATACGGTCAATAAAATATCTGTCATGCGAGATAAAAAGGAGGGTGAACTTCTCTCTTAGTAAAAGTTCTTCTAAAAACTCGACCATATAGACATCAAGGTGATTGGTAGGCTCATCAAGAAGCAAGATGTCAGGTTTTAACAGTAGCAGTCCGGCAAGTGCGACACGGCGTTGTTCCCCTCCACTGAGAAGATCTATGTTTTTGTTTTCGTGGTGCTTAAGCTGGAAGTGCTCCAGGATACGTTCGATCTTGTCATCCAGATTCCAGGCAGAGTGGTGATCAAGGTAACTGGAGATTTCTGCATGTTCTTGAAGAAGTTCAGTGTTGTCATAATCTTCACTCAGAAGAAGTGAGAGTTCATCAAATCGTGCACTTGCTGTTTTGAGCTCTCCAAGGCCATCCTCAATAGCTTCTCTGACGGTGGCTCCGATCCTGAACTTTGGCACCTGATCAAGCATCTTTATCTCCAGACCTTGGCGTGTGATACGCTCACCTTCATCAAAGTCAAGTGTCCCGTTGACGATCTTCATCAATGTGGATTTTCCGCTTCCGTTCTTGCCGACGATAACGACACGTTCCCCCTCTTCAAGATTAAAGGTTGTGTTGACAAGTATCTTTTGAGCTGAGTAGTTTTTGTTGATGTTAAGAAGGTCTATAAGTGCCATTTCATGTCCAGGAAAATATTTTTAAAAGTATAGCTTATTCAGCTTTACTTGGACAGATGTTCATATGCAAATACCACCCTATGATGTCGTTGTCCGAGTAGGTAAACTCCTGTTGGACCTTGGGAATAGAGCTGTGTAAAAGTTTAGAGCGTAGGATGCCGATCAATATAAAAGATAATAACAAGGCAGAAAGGGCATAATACCAATTATATAGCCACCATACACTCAAAGAAATGATGAAGGCACCATAGCTCATAAAAGTGCTTAGAAGCAGTTTTAAAAGCCTGCATGGCTGATTGGGTGGTTCTGGTGTCTGTGTATATAAATTCATAAAGATATTGTAATGAATATAGATTTAACACAAGATGATATTGGTACACAGATTAAGAAACTTGCTGTCCCGGCCAGTGTCGGTTTCTTTTTTCACACGATGTACAACGTTACCGACACCTACTTCGCCGGTCAGATCTCAACACAGGCCCTTTCGGCACTGACCCTCTCTTTTTCGATCTTCTTCATGATGATAGCCTTCGCCGGAGGGATGAGTGAGGCAGTGACCGCCTTGGTCGGGAACGCCTTGGGTGAAAAAGACGAACACAAGGCGGTGCATATCGCTGTGAACGCATTGGTCTTTGCCCTTTTTCTCTCTATCGTCTTGACGCTTATCGGGGTACTCTCAACGCCGTATCTGATGCAGATACTAGGTGCTCACGGGGAGTACCTCAAAGAATCATTGGCCTATATCAATATTATTCTATATGGTTCAGTGTTCTTTGTCTTGAGTTATTTTATCAATGCCCTTTTGAACGCGATGGGAGACACTGTCTCGTTTAGGAATATTCTGATTGTCTCATCTCTTTTGAACATTGTTCTGGATTACTGGTTTGTATATGGTGGCTTGGGAATCAGACCTTTGGGGGTTCAAGGCATATCCTTTGCGACGATAACTACCGAGTGTATGACGATGTTTTATCTTTTTTATCGACTTAAAAAGACACCGTTACTCAAGCATCTTAATACTTTCTCACTAGATAAGACAGTGTATAAAGAGCTACTTAGACAGGGATTCCCTCCGAGCACGAATATGATCATGATGGCTACAGGTATTTTTATTATTACCTATTTTGTGGCACCTTACGGCAAAGAGGTTGTGGCTGCTTTTGGAATAGGGATGCGGATCGAACAGATCGTTTTAATGCCGAGTATTGGGCTGAATGTCGCTGTCCTTGCGATCGTCTCACAAAACAACGGGGCTATGCAATTTGAGCGTATAGAGCAGACATTGAAACGCTCTCTTTACTACGGTGGGATTATCTCGGTCATAGGGATGCTCTTGTTGCTTGGCGGAGCTGAACAGTTTATGGGCTTGTTCACCGATGATACAAAGGTTGTCCAAGAAGGCGTTGTATATCTTCGTATTGAGGCGTTTATCCTATTTTTCTTTATGGTGATATTTGTGCACTTGGCTATGCTTCAGGGGATTGAAAGACCTGGCTTTATATTTTATATCTCAATCTTTCGCCAGATCATTGCTCCTATCTTACTTCTAAGTCTGTTTTCGTTTTTAGGACTGGACATTGTATGGATATGGATTGGAATCGCTGCGATTGTGACGTTTTCAGCCTTGATAACGTGGAGATACAGCCGAAAAAAACTCAATGATGTCTCAGCGAAGTCTCATAAAATATCATAACGGGTGTATGCTGCAAAATGGTATAGATATAGGCGGTAGCAGCTACGCTATTGGTAATAGGTCCTTTTTAGAGGTGCACTTAAGTCAAAGATGATAAAATTCGTAAAAACCAAAGGATCTAAGTGCTGAGTCTAGCGATTGGAATTTATACCGTTTATATCTTTATCCGTATCTATGTAAGTGTGATGCAGATAGGTTATCTTACTCAGGCTAAGTCGAAACAGAATGTCCTTTTAGAGCCTAAAGCATTCGTGCAAGCGGGCAACTATGCCATTACAAAAGAACGTATTTCAATCGTCTCAACGCTTGTTGAATATGCCGTCTTGATATTTTGGATGAGTATGGGTATCAATTGGCTGGACGGGCTCTTTTTAAGCCTTTCGCCTACGATACATACGATAGCCTTTGTCTTGGGATTCGTTATCTTGAACACGCTTGTCTCTATGCCTTTTGAGTTGTACCAGAAGTTTGTTGTGGATGAGGAGTATGGGTTCAATAAATCGACCTGGTTACTGTATCTTAGAGATACATTCGTCACTACGGCGTTGATGCTGGTTATCGGTGCTTTTGTGATTTGGGGTGTCAACAAGATCATGACGAGTGTTGAGATGTGGTGGTTG
>JBFEXN010000070.1:0-8726 GCA_041562655.1 Sulfurimonadaceae bacterium | reverse complement strand
GGAGTGGATATTGAAAAAGATAGCTGCAAGTGTTGAACTGATCAGAACGAAGATGACAAGAAATGTTTTCATTTGATTCCTCCATTGGACAAGTTGCCCGGAAGAATAGAGAAAGAAGATTACAAAAAGATAACAAAATTGTTATATGTTGGCTAGGATCTTCTCAACGACTTTCGCCGGATCTTCTGCCTTGTAGATAGGACGCCCCACGACGATAAAGTCAACCTTCTGCTCTTTGGCCATATTGATGTCGGCGACACGTTTTTGATCGCCTGCATCTTCACCGAAAGGACGAATACCAGGTGTCAGTGTCGCAAAGCTGTCTGAGGTGATGGCTTTGATAGAAGCGCTCTCGAAAGCGGAGCATACGACACCGTCCATACCGGCTTCATAGGTGTCTTTGGCGAACTGGTCAGCTTTAGATGCTATGTCTTGGTTGTAAACGGCTTTGAAGTTCTCTTCATCAAACGAGGTAAGAGCGGTAACGGCGAGGACAATAGGGCGTTTCTCATATTTTTCAAGACGTTGCATGACAGTTTGCATAGCGACTTTACCTGCGCTGGCATGGACGTTGAACATATCCACACCCAAGCCCATGATAGACTCGGCCGCGTCGGCCATCGTGTTGGGAATGTCATAAAGTTTCAGGTCCAAAAATATCTTAAAGTCAGGATTGATGGTTTTGATAGCTTCTAAAAACTCCTTGCCGTCACGGATATACGAGCGGAAACCAACTTTGATCCATACGTCATAGGCTTTGATCTTTTCTACTAATGCTAAGTTTTCTTCTTTACTCGGCAGGTCAAGTGCAACACATAATTCCATTGTTTACCTTTACTTCTTAATGATGAAAGTATATCCAATAGGTTACAATTCCTCACTTAGAAAACTGAAAGATAATTATGAAGAAACTAGTTGTTAAAAATTCTGCGGCAAAAAAACTACGTCTGTTTAACCCATGGGTCTATGAAAATGAGATAGCGATGCTTCCTGAAGGACTTGAGGCGGGTGAGCTTGTTGAAGTCGTCAACCTCAAGCAGGAGAGTTTTGGAGTAGGGTATGCGAACACAAACTCAGTGATCACCTTGCGTATGCTATCGTTTAAAAACGAAGAGATCGATGCGGCGTGGATAAAAGAGAGACTTTCGTACGCTATTGGTTCGAGAAACTCTATCCTGGAGCACTCCAACTCATGCCGTATGGTCCATTCTGAAGCAGATGGACTGGCGGGATTGATCGTTGATTTTTATGATGGTGTGCTCAGTATTGCGATCAACACGGCAGGTATGGAACGATTTAGAAAAGAGATCATCGATGCGCTGGTGGAGATCATCAAACCTATTGGAATATATGAAAAGTCAGATGAAAAGGCTCGTGAAAAAGAGGGACTGAAGAGCTCAGAAGGGGTGGTGTATGGTGAAGTCCCTGATCTTATAGAAGTGGTAGAGTTTGGATGTGCCTTTGGCCTTGAACTAAAGGATGCTCAAAAGACCGGTTTCTATCTTGATCAGCGTTTCAATCATGGGGTACTGACTGAATATATCGATGAGACGACGACCATGCTGGATCTGTTTTGTAATGTGGGTGGATTTGGTATGCATGCACTTAATGCCGGGGCAGCTAAAGTCACCTTTGTCGATATCTCAAAGACAGCGATAGCACAGGTAAAGAAGAACCTAGAACTAAACGAATTTGAAGCCGAAGCGGCTATCTGTGTGGCCGAGAATGCCATGGATTACATCAAGACATTGGCAGATAAAAAAGAGTCCTATGATATCGTTGTCCTTGATCCTCCGTCATTTGCAAAGACAAAGGAGCAGGCAAAGGGCGCCATCAGCGGTTTTAAACACCTGATGTTAAACGGTATCAAAGTCTGCAAGCCTGGCGGGATAGTCGCACTGTTCTCATGTTCGTATCATGTCAGTATGGATGATCTGATCGAGCTGAGTCTGGAGGCTTCCAGAGACACCGGTAAGCAGCTGAAGGTCCTGGAGCACCTTTATCAGGACAAGGATCATCCTTATATATTAAACATGCCGAATTCTCTGTATCTCAAGGGCCTTTTATTTCAGATTCTTTGAATACCAAACAGCTAGAATATGACGAAAATCACCAAAGATGGAAAGGTGACGTATAAGCAATTGGTCCCTGAAATCACACAGGCACCTGACTTTGAGGCAATCTTAAAAGTTATTTAACTTTCCAGGGGCAGATGCCCCTATCTTCTAATTCAAAACTTCTTTCTAGAACACACGGTATAAATGCTACAATTCGCCCATGATTAAAAATATGGATCGCGGCATACTCTTTATGCTTTTAAGCGCACTTATCTCAGCGCTAAACGGGGCTGTCGCAAAAATACTTTCTGAAGATTTTTCTGCACTGGAGATCGTTTTTTACAGGAACCTTTTAGGTGTGGCGATGGTTCTGTACACACTTCAACATACCAAGGCAAGACTCAAAGGCGGAAAGTTTCATCTTCTCTTTTTGCGGGGTGTGTTCGGGGCGAGCGCGATGGTCTTGTTCTTTTATACGATCACGGTCATCCCTTTGGGTGAAGCGATCACCTTGAACAAGACCTCTCCTTTCTTTGTCTCTATACTGGCTTTTTACTTGATGAAAGAACACCTGAGCAAAAGGGCCTCAGCAGCGCTTTTGATCGGTTTTATAGGGATTGTGTTTATTACCAAGCCCTTTGGTCTGAGTATCTCTTATGCACATTTTCTTGGACTTATGGGCGGTTTTTTTGCAGCTGCTGCTTATGCAACGATCAAAAAGATAAAAGATATCTATGATACACGGGTTATCATGCTCTCTTTTATGGGGGTAGGGACTCTTTTCCCTCTTATACTTTTCATACTCTCATTGTGGGTTGAGAATCCCCCGGAATATCTGGCGTTCTTATTTACGGGAATCTCTTGGCATAGTGAAATACACCTCTGGTTGTTAGTGCTCTTTATGGCTTTTATATCGACTCTGTCTCAATGGCTTCTTACCAAGGCTTACAGCTTTTCTCGGGCAAGTATTATCGGTGTGATATCGTATACAAACATTCCCTTTGCCATAGGGTTCGGATGGATGCTGGGTGATGCCTTTCCTGACTTTTTGACATTTTTAGGCATTGGATTGATCGTTCTTGGCGGGATTTTGGTCAGTAAGAGTAAGTAGGAAAAAGAGATAAAGCAATAGCCAAGGCTATTACTTTGATTGGACCATTGCTTCGATCTTTTGAACAACACTCGGATCTTCAAGTGTTGAGATGTCTTGCGTGATCTTTTCGCCCTTTGCGATCGAGCGAAGGATACGTCTCATGATCTTGCCTGAACGTGTCTTAGGCAGTCCTGGTGAGAAGACCATGTCATCACATACAGCGATATTCCCGATCTCTTTTTTGATGATACCGTTGATCGCTTTGACCTCTTCGACTTCATCGGCAACGCCCTTGTCCGACTTGAGAACGATATAGGCGAAGATCCCCTCACCCTTAAGTTCATGCGGTTTTCAGACAACGGCGACTTCGGCGACATTGTCATGCTTTTTGATAGCTGCTTCGACTTCTGCCGTACCCATTCTGTGACCTGATACATTGATAACATCATCCGTACGGCCTGTGATCGTGATATATCCGTCCTCGTCATAGTTGGCACCGTCACCAGTGAAGTAGACAGGTTTGCCATCTTTTTTCACATCACCGAAGTATGATTTTTTAAATCGTTCAGGATCACCCCATACACCGCGGATCATTGACGGCCATGGTCGAGTGATACACATATAACCGCTCTCTCCCAGACCGACTTTCTCACCTGTCTCAGGATCAAGGATCTCTCCGATGATACCCGGTAGAGGGAAGGTCGCACAGGCCGGTTTGATCGGTGTCGCGCCAGGAAGAGGCGAGACGATGTGACCGCCGGTCTCGGTTTGCCAGTAGGTGTCAACGATAGCACATTTGGACGCACCGACCTCTTCATAGTACCATTTCCATGCCGGCGGATCGATAGGCTCGCCAACCGTTCCCAGTACCTTCAGTGAGCTAAGGTCATAGTTCGCCGGCTCATCTTTACCTTCTTTGTGCAATACACGGATCGCTGTAGGTGCCGTATAGAACTGGTTGATCTTATGCTCTTGGACCATCTTCCATGGGCGTCCTGCATCCGGGAAGGTGATAACACCTTCGAACATAACCGTAGTCGCACCCATTGCAAGCGGACCGTAAACGATATAGGTATGGCCCGTGATCCAGCCGATATCGGCCGTACACCAGTAGGTGTCATTCTCTTTGACGTCAAAAACCCATTCCATGGTCATCTGTGCCCAGAGGATGTATCCTGCCGTGTTGTGCTGGACACCTTTAGGTTTACCCGTTGAACCAGAGGTGTAGAGTAAGAACAGGGGATCCTCACTCTCCATAGGCTCGGCTTCACATTGGTTTGATTTGTCTTTGATCAGTTCATTATAGGAATAGTCTCTTCCCTCTACCCAGGTCACATCTTCGTTGTTTCTTTCAACGACTAAGACCTTCTCTACCGGAGTGTTGCCTTCAAGGGCAGTGTCTACTACCGGTTTCAACATGTATGGCTTGGTCTTTCTAAATGCACCATCAGCTGTGATGACTACCTTTGCCTGTGCATCTTCGATTCTGTCTTTAAGCGCTTCTGCCGAGAAGCCGCCAAATACGATAGAGTGGATCGCACCGATTCTCGCACATGCCAGCATGGCATAAGCCGCTTCGGGGATCATAGGCATATAGATAACGACACGATCGCCTTTTGTGACACCAAAGTCTTCTTTTAAGAGGTTGGCAAATTTGTTGACATTGTTGAAAAGGTCCAGATACGTGATGACCTCTTTATCTCCTCTGTCGCCTTCAAAGATAATGGCGGCTTTGTTGCCGCGGGCATCCAGGTGTCTGTCAATACATTGTTCGGCAACGTTTAGCTGACCACCGTCAAACCATGTGGCAAATGGCATATTGGACTCATCCAGGACATTTGTAAAAGGTTTGCTCCATGTGATCTTCTCTTTGGCGTAATCACCCCAAAAACCTTCATAATCATCTTCGGCTTTTTTTGTAAGAGCATAATACTCATCCATATTCTTGATACGTGCATGTTTTGCAAATTCAGCATTAGGCTGAAATATTTGTTTTTTCTGTATTTCGCTCATTTTTTTTCCTATTGAAAAATCTAAGATTGCGCAATGATAGCTCAGTGCTTTTATGATTATAATTAATTGTACCAGTAAACAACAGACTTTAGAATAGTTTCAGAATCGAATAAATAGGAGTTTAAAAAGAGGGTGTATTTGAAACAGGCCGGACACTAAGCGCAAGGCTTAGTGCGAACTGGCTCCTTCGGAACCAATGCCAGTTTCAGAGCGGATGAACTGATGCTCAAAGGCAGCCTCTTCATCTTTTGCTCTTTGACTCTTGTCTGTGACAGAGAAAAAGTAGATACCCACAAATGCTACTGACACAGAGAACAGAGCAGGGTATTTATAAGGAAAAACAGCCTCTACATTACCTAGTATCTGCACCCACACAATCGGGCCGAGTATGACAAGGATGATCGCTGTCGCCAGTCCCAGACTTCCGCCAATAAAGGCGCCGCGAGTGCTGAGCCTTTTCCAATAGATAGAGAGAAAAAGAATAGGAAAGTTTGCAGAAGCCGCAATGGCAAAGGCAAGACCGACCATGAAGGCGATGTTCTGTTTCTCAAAGGCAATACCCAGCAAGATCGCCGTGATACCCAATGCGACTGTCGCATATTTTGAGACACGCATCTCTTTTTTCTCATCTGCCTTGCCATGATTAAAGACATTTGCGTAGAGATCGTGGCTGATAGCAGAGGCACCTGCAAGGGTGAGCCCTGATACCACGGCCAAGATAGTCGCAAAGGCAACGGCAGAGATAAAGCCTAAGAAAAGGTCTCCACCAACGGCGTGCGAAAGATGGATGGCCGCCATGTTGTTCCCACCAATGAGTGCTTTTCCAGCTTCAAGATATTCAGGATTGGTTGAGACAAGGACGATGGCACCAAAACCGATGACAAAGGTCAGCATGTAGAAGTAACCGATAAAGCCTGTGGCGTAGAAGACAGACTTACGGGCTTCTTTGGCATTGGAGACAGTAAAAAAACGCATAAGGATATGTGGCAGACCTGCCGTACCGAACATCAAGGCGATAGCCAGTGAAATCGCCGAGACAGGATCTGAGACAAGTCCTCCCGGAGCCATGATCGCGTCAGCCTTTGGATGAACATCAATGGCCGTGGCAAAAAGTGTCTCAAAAGAGAAATGCATCTCTTTCATCACCATAAAGGCCATGAATGTAGCCCCGGAGAGAAGCAAGACAGCTTTGATGATCTGAACCCATGTCGTAGCCAGCATCCCACCAAAAGTGACATACATGATCATCAATATCCCGACAAGAATAACAGCGACCTCATAATTAAGCCCAAAAAGGAGTTGGATCAGCTTTCCTGAACCTACCATCTGTGCGATAAGATAAAGTGTTACCGTAGCGATGGCACCAAAAGAAGCCAGAGTACGAATAGGTTTTTGAGAGAGTCGGTAAGAAGCGACGTCGGCAAAAGTGAACTTACCAAGATTACGAAGTTTTTCAGCGACCATGAACAAGATGATAGGCCAACCTACCAGGAAACCGATGGAGTAGATGAGGCCGTCATATCCGTTGGCATAGACAAGGGCAGAAATACCAAGAAATGAAGCGGCTGACATATAATCACCTGCAATGGCCAAGCCGTTTTGAAAACCGGTGATCCCCCCGCCGGCAGTATAAAAGTCTTTTGCCGTTGATGTCCTTTTAGCTGCCCAGTAGGTGATAAACAGTGTTGCACCGACAAATAAGACAAACATCACAATGGCAGAGATGTTCAGAGACTGCTTTTGGACTTCACCGCTGAATGCATCGGCGAAGAGAGGAAGGGAAAAGATACAGATCATAAGCGCTTTAATCATGCTTGACTCCAACATCGTCTTTGAGACGGTTTAGGATCTGGTCAAATTCCTGATTGGCCTTTTTGACATAAACACCTGTGAGTATAAAAGAGATAAGAATAACCCCGATACCAACAGGTATACCAAGGGTTGTCACGCTCCCATCCCATAATGGGGTCGCGAACACAGAGGGTGCATAGGCAATCGTAAGAATAAAACAAAAGTACATGGTCAAGATTATTGAGGTCAATATCAGAGAAAACCTCTTTCTTCTTTTGACCAAGGTCTGAAACTCTTGATCAGCCTTGATCTGGTCGTAAATATCTGCGTACATCAAAATCCTTGAAAGTTTGTTGTGGAAATATATCATATCCAAGTTTTAATGCGAAAGCTGCATCTAAACTTTAAGTGCTGTTTAAAATAATCCTGTTCTATTTGCTTAAGAAAAAGTGATTATAATTTCACAATTCAAAATATATTTAGGAAATAAATAATGGCTTTAAAAACATATGATTACACTGCTGAAGAGATGGCTGCATTTCAATGGGCTAAGATGACGACGTCTAAAGGTGTTATGTGGTTAAAACTCTACGGTGATGAGACACCAAACACAGTGGCTAACTTTGCGACGTTGGCAAATGATGGTTACTATAACGGTTTGAACTTTCACCGTGTTATTCCAGGTTTTATGGCACAGGGTGGCTGTCCGCATGGTACAGGTACTGGCGGTCCTGGATATTCGATCCCTTGTGAGACATCAAGCAATACGCATAAGCATGTCAAAGGTACTCTATCTATGGCTCATGCCGGACCAAACACGGGTGGAAGCCAGTTCTTTATCTGTTTTGTTTCTACACCACACCTAGATGGTGTACACACAGTATTTGGTGGCATCGAAGCTGATGATGCTGATTCAATGGCAGTACTTGATTCTATTCAGGGGCAAGATACTATCGAATCCGTAGAGATCTTAGCAGAGCGCTAACACCAAGGGGCTTCGGCCTCACTTTTTGATCAAAGGCCCTATTTTGCTAGTACACATCTGCTGCTCTGTCGATTCCCACTTTTTTTTAGAAAAACTTCAGGCTGATTTTCCCGAAGAAAAACTTACCGGCTTTTTTTACGATCCCAATATTCATCCTTATTCTGAATACAGGCTACGCTATTTGGATGTTCAAAGAAGCTGTAAAAAACTTGGTATCGATCTGCTAGAGGGCGAATATGATTTTGAGACCTGGATGGACCTGGTCCGCGGACTTGAAAAAGAACCGGAAAAAGGAGCGCGTTGTGAGGTCTGTTTTGACAGACGTTTTGATGTCTCTGCAAACAAAGCCCTGGAACTGGGAGAGAAGAAGATCACGACGACGCTGCTGGTCTCTCCTTTAAAATCCCAAGAGCAGCTCAAACGCGTAGGCGATGCTTTTTATGAGAAGAACGGCGTGGAGTTTATCGCCGTAGATTACCGCTCAGGCGGAGGAAGCCAGGATCAAAGCCGGGTGACAAAAGAGGAACAGCTCTACCGACAAGACTATTGCGGCTGTATCTACGGACTGACGATGCAGCGTGACCAGCAGGGTAAGTTGATGGATGAGATGTTCTCGCCTATCGGAGGACAGACCCTTCCGGCCTCTATAGAAGAGAGACTCGAACTCTACCAGCGTCGTATGGACTACGAAGACGAGGGCCAGGAGTATCAGCTCGTACGTGAGAAGTTCTTGAACTATCGTCAATATAACCTAAGAATGAGCATAGATAAAAAAACGGTCGATGCG
>JBFEXN010000069.1:0-8726 GCA_041562655.1 Sulfurimonadaceae bacterium | reverse complement strand
ATAAGGGCCTTCTGCGAGCCTTTTCCACTGTTCAAGCTGATATGACTCATCTCCTACAAGAACAGAGGTATAGACTGTTGTCTCATCATCAAGTTCCTCATTCAGATACAAAGCAGTTGTTCCCGTCCCGCTGGGAAGAACGACACAGAGGCTGTCCAACTGCTTCTCTTTTTTCCATGTGTTGATCTCTTCTGCCAACTGACGAACACCCTCTTTTGCTATGGCGTCGGCACCGCCTTGCGAGATAATAAGCGTCCCTTTTTCTTTCAGAGTCTTCAGCTGCTTTATTTTTTCTTGAAATGATTCGTGGGGCACTTCATGCACGACCATCCCTTCTTTGATGGCCAGTTCAAGGTTTCCCTCGGCTCCGCTCTTAAGGGTTTTAGGCAAGTTTTTCGTGTAATAATGAAATACCCAGCCCTTAGAACGGCATAGACAGGCAATCGCCAACATCGCATTGGACTGTCCACCACCGTAAGAGATCACCTTCGTATAAGTTTCTTTGGGAGTTTGAACAAGTGTAAAGAGTTTTCGGTATTTGTTTCCAGAAAGACAGGTGTCGATAAGATCGTCACGTTTTACATAGAATGTCCGCCCTCTGAATTGAACCGTGTCAATCCGAGACAGCGACACGGTGTTGCTACTTTTTAGTGAAAGAGATTTTTGCGTTCTTTTTAAGCTCTTGCATCTTGACTTGCATCTGCTCTTTGAAGGATTCCACTTTTAACTTCTGCTCGATAAACCCTTTCACCTCTTCATATGGAAGGTTTTTCGCCTCTTGTTTGTCTGTCACAAGGATAACATGATAACCAAACTGCGTCTTTACAGGCTTTTTAGTCAGTTCCCCTTTTTTCATTGCGAAGACTGCATCGTTAAACGCAGGTACCATCTGTCCCTGACCAAAGAAACCAAGATCTCCACCTTTAGGACCGCTTGGCCCTGTTGACTTTGATTTTGCCAATTCAGCAAACTTAGCGTTGAGTGCACCGTTTTTAAGTGCGGCAAGTTCTTTTGTCACGGCATTTGCCTCTGTCTCTGTCTTCAACAGGATATGGCTGGCACGTACTTTTGATTTTTCACTGAACTCTTCTGGATGTGCTTTAAAATAAGCCTTTACATCTTTTTCATTGACTTTGATCTTGTCAAACTGGCGTTTTTCCCATACTTTTGAAGCCAATTGTACTTGAATACGCTCCATGACATTTGCCAACTCGTTCTTGTATTCTGTGCTTTCCAGAATACCCTGTTTTTTTGCATCTGCAAAAACCAGCTCTTGAGAGATCAAACCATCGATGACACGCTGGCTAAGTTCTTCTTTTTTCTCAGCTGGAAGCTGGTCAAAGCGTCCCTGCGTACCCTGCATCAATACTTCTTGAACCTCTTGATCAGAGATCTTTTTTCCATTTACTGTTACAACAGTTCCTGCATATGCAGCACTTGCTACGGCGATTGCTAAAATAACTTTTTTCATTCGTTTCCTTATAGATTTTTAAAGTTTTTCATTTATTCTCTTTAATTCCGTTTCAATTATATATTATGTTTCTTAATCTTTATTAAGTAAGCTCTAAATCTAAGTACTCTTTCAATACCAGTTCCAATTTTGCACGATTAAGCGGTTTGGGAAGGTGTTCATCAAGCCCCGCACCGATAATACGTTCTCTGTCGCCTGAGAGTCCATGCGCCGTCAATGCGATGATAGGCGTGTGCGCGCGAGAATCACGTTTTTCTATCTCTTTTATCATACGTGTTGCCGTTATTCCATCCATGACCGGCATATCAATATCCATAAAGACAAGATCAAACTCTTTTTCTTTGTCAAAGACCTCGACCGCTTCTTTTCCATTGACGACTGATCTGACCTTCAGTTTGTACTGAGAGAGAAGCGTCTCGATCAACTTCAGATTGATAGGGTTGTCCTCCGCTACTAGTATCGTTTTATCCAGCAGTTCTTTTTTCGGTTTTTTAGGTTTAAGCTCAACTCGCTTAAGCAGTTCAGAAGGCACCTTTTTCCATATCACGTTGAGTACTTCATACACTTTATGCGGCAGTAACGGCTTCATCAGGACACCATCTACTTCATCTAGAACTGTCTCAAACTTGTCTTCATGAAAAGGATTGATGACAGGTATCACCTGAAGATTTCTATAATTCGATCGTATGGATTTTATACGTGAGGATGAAAGATGATCCGTCACGATAAACACCGCATCACAATGCTGAAGTTCTTTGTTTGCCAGACCGTCTATCTCCAAGACCTCTATGCCGAAATTGTCCATATACTCCTTAAGAAGTTTTGAATACAGTACAGTATAATGGTCCTCAGCCCAGATTGCCATACGTGAGCCCTTGACAAACTCAAAGGCAGCCTCATCATCGGTCTTATGTTTGATAGAAAAACTAAAGCGGCTTCCCTTGCCTACCTCAGTCGCTACCTTCAGCTTTGACTTCATCATCTCTGTCAGTTTAAAACAGACAGTAAGACCCACACCCAATCCATCCCGTCCATGACTCTGGTTCTCTTTGGCTGAGGCAAAAGGCCGTATGATCGTAGAGAGCTTCTCCTGCTCAATGCCCACACCGGTATCTGTCACAGCATACTCAATAAGTGTCTCACCCGCCTTTTCGATGTCATTGGCACGTATCTCGACGTAGACCCGACCTTTGTTTTGTGTGTATTTGATAGCATTCTTGATGAGATTACGCAATGTCTTTTTGATCTTGTCCATATCTGCCGTGACCCTTTTGGGTAAGAGTGGATCGATATAAAAAAGAAGCTGTATCTTTTTTGCTTCCGCCTCAGCACAAAATTCCTGGGAAAAGTTCTCCATCACCGTGATAAAGTCAACACTTTGCTCGTTCAAAGTGATCTGACCACTCTCTATCTGCGCCAGTTCCAAAAGGTTCTCTACATTATGCATCATCGCTTGAGCAGAATGGGATATCAAGCTGACGTATTCTTCCTGGATACGATCCGTTTGCGTTCGTCCAAGCAAGTCAACAAACCCGATAATTCCATTCATCGGTGTTCGAAACTCATGCGACATGGATGTTAAGAACTTTTGCTTGAACTCTTCAAAGTAGGTCTGTGCACGTTTTGCTTTTTCAATGGCCGAGACGTCATCAAACTGTGTGATAAAAAGGTTTTTACCCTCGGCAACGATATCTTTGACCTTGACGGAGAAAAGACGTTCTTTTCCCTTTTGATCAAGCATCTTGACATAGTGTTCTTTACGGGGCGACTTTAAGACTTCAAATATCCAGAGATAAGGTTTTTCTGATGAAAGAGTCTCTTTTGTCTCTATAAAAAGCTCTGATATGTCTTTATGGGCTTTTGTAAACTCATCAAGGGATTTAAAAGGTAGCATGTTGAAGAAGGCCTTGTTTACACCGATGACCCCGACCTTCTTATCAATGACCAGGACAATAGCACTCTCAAGCTCAAGTATCTCTTCAGTGAAGCTTGTCACACTTTGGGGTAAATGCTCTTTTAAACCCTTCATATCATTGCCTTTTTACAGACTCAAGCGTAGATGCTTTTGCAAAATGTACTCCAGCTTTTCTCGCGTCAACGGCTTGGAGAGGTAATCATCCAAGCCCTCTTCCATAATACGTTCCCTGTCCCCTTCCATTGCCAAAGCAGTAAGAGCGACGATTGGCATATGCTTTGTCTTTGCAGGACTTCTTTGTTGCTTGATCTCCTGGGTTGCCAGGATACCATCTTTAATAGGCATATCAATATCCATAAAGATAATATTGTACTCATGTGACATACACAGCTTGACCGCTTCTTCTCCATCTCCTGCTGTAGTGACTTGAAGGTTATACTCTTGAAGTAGTATCTTGATAAGACGTTGATTAATAAGATTATCCTCAACGACCAGAGCCTTGATAGACTCATGACGACCTTTTGATTCCTGCAAAGCAGTAGCAGCCTTAGGCAGACGTAATATTTTCGCCAAGTGGCCCGCGATCTTTGATGGTAGCATCGGTTTGACGAAAGTATGATCAATAACATGTGCCATTTTTGTCTGTACCTGCTCACCCGGGTTGATGACCATAACCGTCTGACCACGTTTTTGAATACCCGAGAGTTTCAACATCCATCCCGGTTTTTCTTGTGAAGCGACAAGATAGACCAGGTCCGTATCATCATAGACACTCTCATCGATCTGATTTACCTTGATCACGTTCATCGAAAAACTGCGTAAGTACATCGTCAACAGATTGGCATCTTCGACCAGAGCTTCATCGAGTAAGATGACCTTAGCTGTGCGATTTTGTACGACCTGGAACGATTGTTCTTCCGAGCATGCGAAGTTTAACGCAAAGGCGAATGAGGAGCCCTTTTCTATCTCACTGTGTATCTTCAGGTCACCCCCCATCATCTTGATCAGACCATGCGAAAGACTTAGACCAACACCTAGACGGTTATCTGCCTGGTCCCCCGCAACAAAAGGTTGTGTGATCATGGCCAGGTGCTCTTTTAAAATGCCCTTTCCTGTATCTTTCACTCCAAAACCTATACTACAGGTACCATCGTTATTTCGGCCTAACAGTTTGACTTCGACGGTGACTTTTCCACCACGTTTGGTAAACTTTAACGCATTGTTGATCAGATTGTTCAGGATCTGCTTGATCTTACGAAGATCCCCTGTCATGTACTGCGGCAATTTCGGGTCGATGTAGAAATAGGTATTGATGCCCTTGTTTCTTCCTTCAACAGCGTGCAAACGTGCAAGTTCTTCCATCTCGGCGATAGGATTGAACTCACTCTCATTGATCTTTAAGCGGCCTCCTTGCATCTGGGCCAGATCGAGCAGACTTTCAATATTGGCCATAAGGTTACGTGCAGAGATATTGATCATCTGAAGATATTCGTTTTGTTGATCGTTGGCATTATTTTTTTCCATCAATTCAATAAAGCCAAGAATCCCATTCATCGGTGTTCTAAACTCATGCCCGATATTGGCAAGGAATTTACTTTTAAGACGCTCTACCTCTTCTGTTTTCAGACGAGCTGCCTCCAACTCAGAGATATCCTCAAGCTCAAGGACATAAAGGTCTTTTCCATTCTGACGGATCTTACGTGCCTTTACGCGACAAGGGATCTCAACCTCATCCTTGTCTTGCAATACGACACGATAACCATTTTCCTTGTGGATACGAATATAGTCCAACCATGACTTATCATACTCCGTGAAGACCTCTTCTGACTCTTCAACGAACAACTCACGGATACTTTCATGCTTACTGCGGAAATCTGCAATGTTCTCAAATTCAAATCGATTAAAAAATGCCTTGTTCGCCCCTATCCATCCTTCGTCTTTTGTAAAAAACAGGATCGTGTTGCTTTCCAGGTCTAGGATCTCATAAAACAGTTCTTTACTGACATAACCGTCTTTTTCCATCGATGCCGTTATCGATGCTGTCGGTCCATGACTTTTCAAGTGAGAGCTAAACCATGAAAATATTGAGGCCATATAAATTCCTTAAGGGGGCTAAAATTCACTCATTATCATATATTATAATTAAAGAGGAGTTAAAAGCACCCAGTTTTTTCGACCTTCAGGCTGTTTTATCACTGTTTTGTGACATAAAACAAGCGTCTAAAAACTAATAAAGATTTCTCTGCTAGACTTTCACCTATGAAAAAAGCAACCAAAAAAGAGATAGAAAGTATCAAAGCTGAGTTCATCAAACGATATGATGAGGCCGTAACCGAACTGAACTATCGTAATGCATTTGAACTTGTCATCGCCGTCGCACTCTCTGCACAGTGTACAGACAAACGCGTCAACGTCATCACTCCCGCCCTGTTTGCGAAGTATCCCGATCCTATCTCATTGGCCAATGCCGATTTAGAAGACGTCAAAGCACTCATAAACACCTGTTCATTTTTTAATAATAAGGCAAAAAGCCTTATAAAAATGGCACAGCGCCTCGTCGAAGTCTATGACAGTGAGGTCCCCCTGGATGAAAAAGAACTTGTCACTCTTGCTGGAGTAGGGCAAAAGACCGCACATGTGGTGCTGATCGAATTCACGCAGGCCAACCTAATGGCCGTTGACACGCATGTGTTTAGGGTCTCTCATCGTCTGGGCCTGAGTGATGCAAAAACAGCAATAAAGACAGAAGAAGAACTCGCTAAAAAGTTCAAGACGAATCTCCATCAACTACATCAGGGAATGGTACTTTTTGGCCGCTACATCTGTACCGCCCAACGGCCTAAGTGTGACAGCGAATGTTTTCTGCAGGAGTTTTGTAAAACGACCAGGTCATTTAAGCCTGCCTGAGACATAAAGAAGGAAGGTCTATATATAGCGTTCCATCTTTTTAAGCAATGCTCTACTTCGCCTTTCATCCCCGATTGAACCGATGCGAATCCCTAAAGTCCCTTGTTCTTCTTTATCATAATAGATATGAATCGAAACTTTTTCTCCATCATCCAGCTCACCCATGATATCCGCATCGTCCTTGGTGTTTGATACCGATATGACTTTAATATTTTCGACCTTGAATGTATATAATGTCACTCTATACAGATGATAAATCGACACAGGATAAGAAGCCCTGATCTCTCCAGTGACATAATACGTGCCCCCAATAGCAGAAGCAGTACCGACACCTACCACGGTGCATCCACCGCTAAGCAACAGAAGAACAGTTGCAATCGCCGTTTTAAATTTCAAGAGTTCTCCTTTACTATCTCTTTTAACACCTCAAAGACTCTATGCACAGAAGCAATCTCGACTGATTCTCTTGAAGAGTGTGGGTTGTAGATATTGGGACCGATTGAAGCGATATCAAGATGTGGTGCATACTGTTTTAACAGGGCACACTCTAGACCGGCATGTATCGCCATAAAATCTGCTTTTTCAAAATACTTTTTGCACACTTTTTGGACTTTCTTAGAAAAAGCGTTGACTTCCGGTTTCCATGCTGGATATGCCCCTTCCGTCTTGGCAATGAAATCAAAGGCCTTGAAAAAACAAATCGTCTCATCAGCCAACAGCATCAACTCTTCACTATCCATAGAACGTGCGCTTAATGTGACACTCAACTCTTGTTCACCCGTACTGACCAGGGCAAGATTAATACTGTTTTGCACCACTTTCAACTCATCATTAAGTGATCGTACTCCCTGTGCAAACGCATGCATCATCTCGATGACTTTGTGACCTTGGTGAATCATCTTCTTGTGTGTTGTCTCAAGCTTGTTTATCTGAATATTCTCAGCCATAGTATCCAATATAACCCCAGAAGGGACACTTATAATGGCAGAAGCACGTTTGGCGATAGAGTTTCTTCTCTCACCGCCATTGATCTCAATAAGATAATGCGGTATATGGACAAGAAATGCGGCCAGAGACTTTATTGCAGAAGGGATGTTTTTATGGATATCTACACCCGAATGCCCTCCTGGAAAACCCTCTGCAATAATCTCATAAGAGGTCACTTCCTCGTCAATATCCATACGATGCAGAGACTTAGTCGCAATAATGTCCGCTCCACCTGCACAGCCGATATACACATGTCCCTCTTCTTCCGTATCCAGGTTCAGCATGACAGACTCTTTTATCTCAAGCTCGATGCCTTGTGCACCGATCAGACCGACTTCCTCATCAGCTGTAAACAGACATGAGACCTTCTCGCCATCAGCCATCAGTGCCAACATCATCGCCAAACCGATTCCATTGTCGGCACCTAATGAACTCTCTTTCGCCTTTAGATGTCCCTCTTCTTCATAAAGTTCCAATGTCGGCGCCTTACCAATGCATACCATGTCGTAATGCGACTGTAGGATAAGGTTCGCTTCCGGATGCGAACAGAGAACATTGCCCACATCATCCACCTTGACTTCATATCCATAGGCTTTGGCCTGCTCTACCAGGTAGTTTTTCAGTGCATCGCTTTCATGCGAACAGTGAGGGATCGTGCATATTTTTTTAAAGATATCTATGACGTTCATCGTGGCTTCTTTCATGGTACTATTTTTGCTTGTATTTTTTCAACAGGACTATTTTATGTACAAGAATATCATATTTTTAATTATTAGCATTGTAGTTTTTACCGGCTGTATGAACAAACGCGGGATTTCTACGACATATTACAACGATTGTAGAGAGTATTATGATGCACGCGGATATTACCACAAGGCGTGTGATGAGAATTTGATCGAATTCTCGGATATCAAAGAGGGCACAGTGAAAGCCTATGAATCAGCCAAAAAGGCGATCACCCACACAGAACACGTCAAACCTGAACATAAGGTTGTTTGGTAATCACTCCATTTTCACTTTTATTACAGGGGTACCGGTATAAGTATTAGAACTATTTTTTCGCGATAAAGGTCTCGAAGTTGACCCACTTAAACATGGACTCACAGTGTGAGAAACCTGCCTCTTTGAGCATCTGTATATTTTCCTCTTCAGTATAGGGGATCAAGACATTCTCCAGAGCTTCACGTTTTTGTACGATCTCGTATTCGCTGTAGCCTTGTGCCTTTTTATAGTCATAATAGGTGTCGATCATCTGCTTGTTCAAAGCGCTGTCTTTGGAGATAATCTTTTCGCTGAAGATAAAAAGTCCTCCCGGTTTAAGGGCATCGTATATCTTTTTAACAAACTCTGCTCGTTCAGGTGGACGCACAAACTGCAGGGTATAGTTACTGCAGATAACCGCCGCTTCCTCATAATCAAAATTTAAGATATCACCACAAGCCAGCT
>JBFEXN010000068.1:0-8747 GCA_041562655.1 Sulfurimonadaceae bacterium | reverse complement strand
ATCCTGGGCACTCGACAGAGGTGCAACTCATTACACACATTGGTTTCACCCATTAACCGGCGGTACTGCAGAAAAACATGATGCATTTATCAATAAAACGGATGATGACAATGATATCATGTGGAACGATAAGGTAGTTAGCTCCTGGCTTTCTTATTGATAAAATAGACGGCGACTAGAGAGACGGTTCCGCCAAGGACGATATGCATCTGGATGGTTTCATCCAATACAAGATAACTTATTAGAAGAGCGAACAGCGGTACAAGAAACATAAAAGAGCTGGCTCGACTTGAACCCAGGCGGCCCGATGCTACAAAAAAGATGGTCGTTGCGACGCTTTGGGCAAATACTCCAATGTACAAAAGAGCTGTCCAAAAACGGCTGTCTTGCTCAAATATTATTGTGATCTCATAAGGCAAAGTCAGAACAAAAAGAATACTCATTGAGATCACCGAGATGAAAAAGCTGTAGTGCACAGGATTGATGTGAAGATGTGAACGTTGGCTTGCCATGGTGATAAAGGCCCAGGTCATAGCCGCCAGGATGAAGTACGGTTCACCGGAGTATAAAAAATTGTCCCAATCTAAGTTGGTAACATCTAGCATTATTATTCCACCGACAATGCCTATTGCTAATCCAAAGTATTGTACGGCAGAATGGACATGTTTTAAAATAAGTGAAGAGAGTAAAAAGGTAAAGAGGGGACTTAAGATAGTGATGATTACCCCACCGCTTCCTGCAGTGGAGAACTTTACACCGAGGTAGGCCAAAAACATGAAGAGTATGTTCAATATGGAGCTTGCTATAATGTACTTGAGGCTTTTTCGAGGCAGTCTAAGGGGCTGCTTGAAGAATAGTAGTATAGGGATAAAAGAGATCGTCATAATGGCAAAACGCCAAAAGGTGAGGACTTCGACACCTACAGATTCGGTTAGTACTTTTAAAGCGCTCCATCCTCCTCCCCACAAGAACATGGCAAGGATCATCAGGAGGGTGAACTTTAATGTATTGTCCTGCATGGAGTGCTTAAGCGTAAAGGCTTAGGTTTAAGGTAATGTTGCACTTCTTAATCATAATGCATCTTTTGCCGTTTGAAGACAAAAACCAGTTTGGCGATTATGAGCATAAGCCACACAAAGGTAATAGGGTAAGCGACGATGTGCCATTGCCTTATATCAAGAGTCCAGTTGAAGAGACTAAGCAGTAGCCAGATAAGGATGAGCTCTAAACAGAAATACAGTATAGGTATGACATATGATGGCTTTTTCCTTCTCTTCTCAATAAAAGTTCGTGGCATATAATCGGTTCCTTTGTGGCTTGCATAGCGCCTATAGCTATTATTTTAGCATCCTTAGATGGATAAGAACTTAAACCCATCGTTAGGCTGGGGTTATCTTTTGTCTTCCGGGGGTAACCAGAGCGGACTATGTGTGTCCCACGGACGCCCTTGTAGTACCTGATAGGGCTGATAACGGCTCTTGTACTCGAGACTTTGACATCCCCTGACATAATAACCCATATAGATCCACTTAAGGTCCTCATCTTGTGCCATCTGGATCTGTTTGAGCATGGAGTAGGTCCCCAAAGATCGGTTGCTAAAATCGGGGTCATAATAGAAATAGATAGAGGATATGCCCTCTGGCAGGATGTCTATAAGGTCTACACCAATAAGCCTGTCTTCGAGGAAATAGAGCACTTCAAAACCGAACTCACCGTGCCCATGGACAAAGGACATATAATAATGTCTTGGCGTTACTTTCTCGTGGGCCCAATCTCTTTTGTCCTTCATATGCAGATGATATTTTTCAAAGAGCTCAAGGTGTGTAGAAGTCACTTGAGGGTGTTGGACAATGATCTTTATATCTTCGTTCTTGCGCATGACCCTGCGTTCAGACTTGGAGAACAGATAGTTGTTCACATCGATCTTAAAACTCTCGCAGACATGACACTCAGGACAGATTGGACGAAAGAACATATGCCCAAAGCGCCTCCATCCTCGTTCTATGAGGTCTGCACAATGCGTCGTAGAACAATTCTCAATAATCTTATATTGTGTAGTCTGCGTTTTGTCGTCGAGGTAAGAACATTTATCTTCAGCAGTGCATTCGCGCAGTAGTGTGTTCATAAGTCGAATTCTATCCTAAAATGTCTCAAAAGCTTAGGAGATACTAAGCGAAGTTATCGGGGGCTCGACCTCTTTGAAGGTCTGTATGGATATGTCATGGCATAGCTCGGGTAAGACCGTTTCGAAAAGGTGCAGATGAAACTGCAGCAGAAGATGCATATCCAAGGCCATCTTGCTGTTCCATTTCCCTTGCACGACAATATGGTCTTCCTCGTTAAACATTCTATATTCGCGACAACCCTCTTCTTTGTGTGTGGGGGCTATAGTGTCGTATAGATAGCGTAAGACTTTATCGCGATACTCATTTTTGACCTGGATCTGTATGAAAAGATGAAATGTGTCTGGTATATATGATATGTTATGCATGCAAGCTTACTTTTTAAGTGAACATTCTAAGCTAAAAACAATAAAAGAATGTTAAACTTCAGGCATAAATATATTGAATATAGCTTGAGTTTGTTTATACATCTAAGTTAGAGATTATAGTGCCAAGGTGGGATAGGTCATGTTGATAACGTGGATCAAACACAATAAAAAACTTGCTTCAAAGATCATGGGTGCAAACTTTTTGCTCATGGCCCTGGTCTTGTTGTTTTGGTCTCAGCCCAAAGAAGGTCTGAGCGAGAACGAGAAAGCGGCGGCGAATGTGGCCAGAATGGAGGCCAAAGCGAGTGGAACCTCCCAACAAAAAGCTTCTCAGCCACCAAGCTTTATGAAAGAGTACAGAGAGACTCAAAAGACACAATTACGCGTGTTCTTGATTATTATGGTCATATCCGGAGCGGGATTTCTGGCTTATGGTTTTTTCAAGAAAGACGATACACGGGAGTAGACCCATTCGGGGTTTTTCTCACCTCCGCTTAGAACTTGGTCTCTAGGAAATCCTCAAAGTCAGATAGGACAGTATCGAAACAGTCTATCATGATATGGTCATCATCGTATTCTTTCACGGTCGCTTCGCTAAAATATGAAGCAGAGGCTTGTGGGTCTATGATGTCATCTCGTTTTCCCAAGGCGACAAAACAGTTTTTAGGCTTTTTAAGACTCTCAAGGTTGCTTGCGTATGTCAGGTACATATTGGCAGCATTTAAAATGATTTTTTTCTTTTCAAGGTCCTGCTCTTTTTCAAGCATCTTCTTCGCCTCTACCGCCGGTTGAAAGACGGGGTTTATCAAGAGGCAGTCTTTCTTGAATTTGGCGGCCAGATAATAAGCATAGAACCCACCAAGAGAAGCACCGATGATTATGGTGTCGTTAGATGCTGTACGAAGCGTGTCTTCACTCAGTGTCATACACTTCAAAGGATCGTGCGGAAGTTCCGGTATCAATAGCCTGTTCTCCGTACAGAGTTGACGAAGGCGTTGGGCTTTTGCCCCCTTGGAGGAAGAGTCATAACCATGCAGGTATAAAATCGATCGATTGTTAAAACGCGCCATCTAGACTGCCTTTGGTGTTTAATGGGTACTTTGCGAAATAAGTACACCCTCAATTAGTTTATCAATATCACCGTCTAAAATAGCATTTACATTTGAAAATGGCTCATTTGAACGGGTGTCTTTGACCTGCTGATAAGGTTGCATAACGTAAGACCTGATCTGATGCCCCCAGCCTATTTCGGACTTTTCGACTCCATCTTTTTCCGCTTTTTGCTTTTCTAGCTCAAGTTCGTACAGACGTGATTTTAACATCTTCATCGCAGTAGCCTTGTTTTTGTGCTGGCTTCTGTCGTTTTGACACTGAACGACAACACCTGTCTCGATGTGAGTGATACGGATGGCTGATTCTGTCTTGTTGACATGCTGTCCGCCTGCACCTGATGCACGATAAGTGTCAATACGGATGTCTTTGTCCTCTATCTCGATGTCGATGTCATCATCAAGTTCAGGCGATACCATGACTGAGGTAAAGGAAGTATGGCGTTTAGCGTTGGAGTCAAAAGGAGAGATACGTACGAGTCGGTGGATGCCATTTTCAACTTTGAGGTAGCCGTAAGCATTTTCACCTTTGATAAGAAGGGAAGCATCTTTTATCCCCGCTTCCTCGCCGTTTTGATAATCCAGTATCTCTGTCTTGAAACCGTGTCGTTCAGCCCATCTGGAGTACATCCTAAAGAGCATGTGTGCCCAGTCTTGCGACTCAGTTCCTCCCGCACCCGGGTGAATAGATAAAATGGCATTATTGGCGTCATGCTCTCCACTCAACATCACTTCGATCTCCATGCTATTAACGCTGCTATTGAGTGAATCGGCTTCATTGAAGAGGGTCTCGATAGTCTCGTCATCTTTCTCTTCTTTTGCCATCTCATAAAGGTCTACAGCATCTTCCAGCATACCGGAAGCTTTCTCGAACTTTTCAAGTTTTCGCTCAAGTTGTGTCTTCTCTTTTTGGACTTGTGCTGCTTTGGCAGCATCGTTCCAGAAGTCTTGCTCGTTTTCTAAGCCTTCGATCTCACTAAGACGGGCTCGGATATCGTCTGGTTTGACAATGTTGCTGATGTTTTGCATCTTCGTGTTTAAAGTTTTTAAAAGTTCGCCGTATTCGTAATGGTCCATAATGATTATCCGATTAAATGTTATATAATTCGCTTATTATAATGCAAGAAGGCTTAAAAAGATGAAGATAGTTCACTCACCTCAAGAACTCAAATCGATTTTAAAAGAAAAAGAGGGATCTGTTGGTTTTGTGCCGACAATGGGCGCTTTGCACCGTGGGCACTTGAGTCTTATTGAGGCTTCGGTTAAGGAAAATGATATCAATATCGTCTCTATCTTTGTCAACCCGACACAGTTTTTAGAGGGTGAGGACCTTGAGAAATATCCCAAGAAGTTTGAGGCGGATGAGAGGATATGTACATTGGCCGGAGTCGATATCCTCTTTTATCCTCAAGTAGAGGATATGTATGAAGAGGACGAGATAAAAGTCATCGCGCCAAATATACGCGGATTTATTTTAGAGGGTCATGTCCGTCCGGGACATTTTGACGGGGTCTTGACAGTGGTGATGAAACTGTTGAACATCGTCTCACCGACACGTGCCTATTTCGGAAAAAAAGATGCACAACAGCTGGCCTTGATCACACAGATGGTCAAGAACTTCTTTATGGATGTCGAGATCGTTCCGCTTGAGACAGTAAGAGAGAATGACGGACTTGCGATGAGTTCACGAAATGTCTATCTTGATAGTGAACAGAGAGTTCAAGCACTCAAGATATCACGGTCTCTTAAAAGTGCCACCAAGCTTGTTATGCAAAAGACCTTGGACGCAGAGGCCATCAGAGAAGAAATGTATACAGTCTTAGAGCCTTTGGAAGTAGAGTATATCTCTATTGTATCACGTGCTTTCGTCCCCTTGGAAGAGGTTGAGATCGGAAACAGTATTATCCTGGTAGCAGCGCGACTTGGCAGTACACGTCTTATCGATAATATTTGGATCTAAAGTTTAGGCTTTAAATAATCAAACTCTACAAGCAGATCGACAATCTGTTTATATACCGGGACAGCGGTCAAGGAGGCAAAATGGTTGGCTTTTGGCTGGACGACAGTGACGCCTAAGGTATAGTGTTTCGTCTCATCATTGGCAAAACCAAAAAACGAAGTGTTGTATTTGTTCACATATCTTCCCTTTTCGGCAATATGCGCTGTTCCTGTCTTTCCGCCCACCTCGAGGCCAGGGGTGATAGTGCCGACACCTGTCCCTTCATTAACGGTCTTGATCAGGATTTTCTTCATCCGTTCCGCTGTGGCTTGAGAGATGACTTGTACAGAGCCTTCCGGTGCCTGGGATTGAACATTGCCATGCATATCGATAAGATTGTCGACGATATATGGTTTGAGGATACGCCCGCGGTTATTGAAGGTGTTATAGGCTTTTAGTATCTGCATGACATTGACATCAAGCCCATACCCGTAAGAGGCCGTCGCCTTGTATATCTCATTTTTGAGTTGGTTGATAGCGGGTACGCTTCCTTGCTTCTCATAAGGAAGTCGAAGTCCGCTTTTTTGGCCGAACCCAAAATCGATGAGACCTTGATAATACTCCAAGGCGGGAAGTTTTTGTGCAAGCTGGGCAATACCTACATTTGATGAATGGACGATGACATTTTCAGCGCTTAACCAGTCAAATTTATGTTCATCCACGATGGTCTTACGACCCATCTTCATCCTTCCATTATGACCGTTTACCAGGTCGTAAGGATTGACAAGTTTATGCTCAAGCAAAAGGGAGAAGACAATAGGCTTTAAGACGGAACCCGGCTCAAAGCTGTATTCGATGGCATTACTGTTCAAAGAGGGATAATCCGAACGTTTTATATTGTCCGGTCGATAGCGGTTTGAGCTTGCCAGAGAGAGGATCTTTCCTGTTGATGACTCCATGACGACAGCCATGATCTCATCAGCATCCAGTTTTGTTCGCATGCTGCTTAGGATCTTTTCCACACGTGTTTGCAAAGTGACAGGGATACTCAGCTGAACGTTAAGACCATTGACGTCAGGCTTTGTATAGCTCTTTTTGTTCAGTATCATGTAGTTGTTGACATCGCGTGGACCAAACTGTTTTCCATCTTGTTGCGCGTTGAGCTGTGCATCAAAACTTTTCTCTATCCCTTTTACACCCCTGGCACGGGTATAACTGTTGTCTTCTACCTTATGGATATATCCGACTATTGGTGTTAGAAGGTCTTGATAAGGGTAGCGTCTCTTCTCCCCGCTTGGCAAGATGTTAAGTCCATGCAAGACATGAAGACCGTTTGGACGGACATGCTCAATAAAGACTTTCATGCGACGCAGCTTGTAGGCCAGGGACTTTAGGTATTGGGCATCTTGTGGGTTGATATGATAAGAAAGTACAACACTCCCTTTGCGGGAGTCAAGACGTTTCTTGATATTTTGCTCAGAAATACCGCTGTAGATAGAGAAGAGCTTTATGAAGAGCTCTCTCTTATTAGGGTCGATGTTGTTAGTATTGACAACGGCCTTGTAGAGCTGTTGGGTAGTCGCGATGTGAAAGCCATCCGCACTTATGATCTCTCCACGTTCGGCACGTGTCTCATCGGAGGTGAACAGAGAAGGGGTGCTTCGTTCATGTACGACGGTATAGAATTGAGAGCTTAAAAAAAGAATAAAGCCGACAATTAAGAAGAGAAATAGAACTAATATTTTTTTGGATTTATTGCGCTTTGTCATGTATCTATATGATTACTTTCTGTCATTGTATCGGAATAATATTTATAGTAGAATTTGTTTAGCGAAAGTGCGAAGGAAAATTATGAAGAAAAGTCTTGTTATGAACGTTGATACTCTTCGTCCGGCAGACGAAAATATCGTTTACAAAGCGGTTACAACAGCGTTCAAAGAATTAAGGCAAGACATCTCAAGTAAGTCTGTTGTGAGATGAGAGAAAATATCAAAGAATTTACAAACACGTCGATGCTGGAGATCACACAATGGTTAAGGAGTGAACTCGCATCAGGCTCGACAAGACTGGAGTTTCAGGTGTTGAATCCGGATTGTCTAGGCTCGACTTATGCCGGAAAAAGCATAGAGGTAGATAATATAGAATATATCCATAGGGGATATAAGGCATGGACGGACCTAGCAGAACTTTTGTTCTGCCGCATGTTAACACCGATTGTCGTGGATGAACACAGGGTTGTCATACGTTTTGAGAAGCTTGATATCGAGGACTCTTTTCATCTTTCAAAGGAACACAAAAAGGAGGAAAAATACGGGATTGACTCAATCTTTTTCGAGATTGATAAAAACGAAGAACCCGCATTTTTACTTCCGTTTTACCATGCGCTTAAAAATGTAAAGATACAGAAAAGAAAACGTGTTTTAGACCTTGGTGTCAACAGCGGAGATGAGTTTGAGCTTATAAAAGAGATGTTGTCCGAAGAGGAGTTTCAAAAGTTAGAACTAGTGGGGATTGACTATTCATCCTCTGCCATAGAGTTTGCGCAACAACGCTTCCCTGAAAAGAACGTCACCTTTGTAGAACACGATATCAATAAGCTGGATGAACTGAGCCTTGAAAGATCTGATCTGATCATCAGTATCGGGACTTTTCAAAGCCCGGGAATCGATTTTAAACCCTTTTTCATGTCCCTGGTGCAAAACTATCTAAGCCAAGATGGGGCAATAATCCTTGGCTTTCCCAATTGTCGATGGATGGGCGGAGAGATGATCTATGGAGCAAAGGTCCCGAATTACTCTTATTCTGAGATGGGGATGTTGTATTCGGATGTCATCTATTGTAAGAAGTATCTTCAGCAGAAAAAGTTTCGCGTTACCCTGACGGGAAAAGATTATGTGTTTTTGACAGCGACCAAGATAGGCATGAGCTGATTTTATATATAGAGTTACACAAGAGAGTTTGTAACACTTGATAATTTTGATGATAATAAATGAAGCCTAAATGAGGCATCACATCACGGTAGTATTCAAGTGTTATTGTGAATCTTGTCCAAGGTCATATATGGCAGTAGTTGACATGTGTTAAGGAAAATGATTTAATTGTATTAACTCATATTTAAGGTAAGCACACGAAAAAGACGATTATTGGAGTATTGTTGGGTATTTCCTTGGCAACAACAAATATATCGGCAGAAGATTCAGGTCTATAT
>JBFEXN010000067.1:0-8860 GCA_041562655.1 Sulfurimonadaceae bacterium | reverse complement strand
GTACTCCGGGGAAGGTCAGTGTATCTTGAGCAGCTACATCTGTCAGGTCTATTTCCAGATTATCTACAATGGGTGAAAGAATACCATTTGTGGTATTGTTAGCCAGTGTACCCGTGACGAATAACCCTTCCTCGTTTGTCAATCGCACATCGCCATCAAACTCACCATAAGGATAAAAAGGGAATTCTCCGGTGTCAGCTTGAGTACTATTTGGACTGTAAGGGTCAAAGCTGAAGTTCCCTGCACGGGTGAAATAGGTATCATCATTGTTTCCGATCAGGCCAAACCAGCCATCATCGCCAATGATGGCCAAATCAGTCAGATTGCCTGTCTGATAGTATTCACCCTTTGACATGTCCAATGCGGTGGCACCGACACGAACACCAAGGCCAGACTGGATTGGAGTGACAGAATTTCCTGAGGCAGCGACCTCTTTCGCGAAAAGGTTGGAAAACTCAGTTGATGAGCCTTTAAAACCGACACTGTTGACGTTTGCAATATTGTTGGCTAAGACATCGATACCTGTTTGAAAGGATTGTAGACTGCTGACACCAGCATAGATTGACTGTAACATGCTGACTTTCCTTTACTTTTACTGGTATATCTCAACGATAGAGTCAAATGGGACATAGGATGAACCAAGTTTTAGCAAGCTTTCTCCATTTTCAAAACGCACCGATTCAATAGGATAAGCACCTGCTCTCGTCTTCAGGTTGTCTCCTGCCGGATTAGAGTAGGTAGCCTCTATATAATAGACCCCTGAATCTGCACCATCTCCGGCATCCGTTATACCATTCCACTCAAAAGAGTAGACGCCCTTCTCATTTGGAGCAATACCAATAGTCCTGATGACATTTCCATTAGTATCTTTGACCTGAACATTTCCAGCGGCAATATCATCAGGAAAATAGATCTCAAAGTTTGGAGATTGACCCTGTTCGAACAGGATGCCATTGCTACCCGTATCAGCGATCTTACCTATGGCACCTACAGTACTAAACTGAGAGCTTGTAAGAAGAGAGGCTGATAAGGCTTCGAGTGACTTGTTGGTGTTTTCTGCCGATTCTAGTGTGGCCAGCTGTGAGGTCTGAGAAAGGATTTTTTCTGAATCCATTGGCTCAGTTGGGTCTTGATATTGTAATTCCACAAGCAGAAGCTTTAAGAAATCATCTTTACCAAGGACACTTTTTGGGTTTGTTCCTGCAGGTGCATCGATAAGGTTGGTCGATGTTGCTGTTCCTGTAATTGCCATAATGGATCCTTTACTTTATATATATCTTGGTACGATGACTTCGAGAGCCGTCGCTACCTCTGTGAATTCTTCTTCGAACTCTTGGAACTCTTCATAAGAGAGGTGTGCTTGTTCTTGTCTCTGTCTCTCTTGCTGTTGTTGATGAGAGGAGAAGTTCATGGAAGCATCGCCTAATCCTTGTGCGCTCAGTTGAGCTTTGAGCTCATGTGAGTTTTGCATCATTGTCGTCAGTGCATTGGCATTGGCATTGATATTGATATGCACATTGTTTCCGCGTTGTACAAGTGTTACATCCATCTCACCGAACTTATGTGGGTTAAGCTGCATTTTGATACGTGTAAAAGGTGGTTTATAGTTTTCGACCATCTCTTTCATGCTTTGTGCGACATGCTGTACAAGTTGTTTTGCCTCGGTGATCTTCTGGCTTAGTTGGTCACTCTTTGCAAGAGTAGCGTGTGCCTTTTCACTTTCGATTTTAATACCAGGTTCACCTTCTATGCGCTCGTTGTTTCCTTCACTTTTTTCACCATGCAGTAGAGAGTTCAGCGTGTCATTAAACAGAGGCCTTTTTGTACTCTTTGGAGTCTCTTTAAGCATCAAGTCCGCAATACCATCAGTTACTATGGTTTCATTGCTCTTGCTCAGTAGCGCATTTAAAGGTTTTGTAACAGCGTTGTCTTTCTCGGGCTTGCTCTCAACGACCGGTTTGACAAGCTGGCTGGTTGAGTGCGGCAGTGTTTGAAGTTGTTGTGCCGGTTTGGCAAAGTTGAGAGTTTGGGATAGCTCTTCTTTTGCTAATGTTGGCGACAAGGACTCAAAGCCTATGGCACGAACATCGATGCCTGATTTCTCAGCCAGCTTGATAAGACCGCCCAAAGTATTTGGCAGCTCTTTGATAGTGACTTTTTGTGATATCTGCTCTTTCAGATAGTTTTTGGCCTCGCCGATGAGCAGTTGAAGGTTTTGTTTGAAGTCTTTAAGCGGCAGTGCTTTTAAGATGTCAGTATGAATGAGTTCTTCGTCTTGCTCTGCCGTCGTTCCAAGATCGAAGAGGTGTGCCAGAGAAGAATTGATCGTTCCTTTTCCTGACTTCACAGTATCTCCGTGAGAAAGAGCGTCAAGTTCTTTCCCCCCTGTTCTTCCAAAGGAGAAAGATTTTAATAGCAGTGAGAATTTGTCGTCTTTTAGCTCAGGTTTTAGTCCCAAAAGATTGGCTAAGAGACCTTTTTGTTCACTTGTCTTATCAGGTGACAGTCCTAACATTCTTTCTCCTTTACAGTATATTGTAGAGAAAGAAAGCATTTTCTATTCCATATTAGGGTCTAGAGCTTGTTACCCCTTTGAATAGTTAGGTCCTTGTTGATTACCCAGATATCGATATTGTGCTGTTTTGAGACATTTTCAAGCCTTCGAAGATACTTCTGATCCTTTTCAATGTCTTCGATGATCAGAAGGACGGCAGCTTTTCTCGAGGTTTGCGATGCATAGTAGAGAGACTGACCTATGCTTTCTGCCCATTTTGGCGCAAAGTCTACTTCGATAGCGTACTCGTCCAAAAGACAGTCTACACGCGTTTTGTCACTGAGTCGGTATTCCATGACCCCACCAAGATGATTACAAAAATGCTCTTGATAGACTTTCTCTTTGTTAAGGTGTTTGGCGTAGAGTGATAGTGACAGAACAAAACAGATGTAAAAAGTTTTAATCATCTGTCAATACTTTCTCTTTTAACAGTTGAATAACACAGGCTTCGATCATGTTAAAGACTTTGTCAAAGCCCTCAAACCCGGGAAAGAAGAAGGGATCAGGTACATCCTCGTTCTTATATCCGAAGTGTCCGAGTTTTATCAGGTTGGTCGCGCCTATCTTTTTTAGATTGTCAACATTGCTTTGATCGAGTGCGACGATAAGGTCAAACTTTTCAAAATCCTCCGCTGTGACTTGTCGGCCTCTTTGATTGGAGATATCCACACCTTTTAAAGAGGCCACTTTGATGGAGTTTTCACATGGAGCTTCTCCGATATGCCAATCTCCTGTCCCCGCCGAGTCAACATGAAGGTCAATCCCCTCTTCCTTGATGATCTTTTCGGCGATACCTTGTGCCAATGGAGAGCGGCAGATATTCCCAAGGCATACAAAGAGTATAGATTTCATATAGTGTTCCTGTCGATAAAGCTATTTTTTCGCGATTATACTTTATCAAGCATTTATCGGACCTATATGTAAAAAGAGATATGACTTGACTATACTTCGTAATGGATGGCTTTTTTACGCAGTGCAGCCCAATAGACCCATAAGATCATGATGATTTCCAACGGAAGACGGAGATAGACAAAAACAGGGCTGCAACTGGAGTGTTCAGGATGCATTGCCATTTGAATGTTTGCAGGAAGGACGACGATGAGAAAGAGTATAAGAAGATATCCGGCGATTCGGCGTGTCTTTGAAAAGAGAAGGGCAATTGCCCCTATAGTCTGAACCCATCCGCTGATGTAAGCAAGTTCATGACTCAGAGGAAGATAAGGCGGGACAAGAGAGACATAAAAATTCGGATGGTTAAACTGGTTTAAACCAGTCAGTAAGAACAATGTTATTAGTGCAAAAAGGCCTGTTTTTCTTAAACGTGTCAGTGGTAACTTAAACATTTTTTGTCCCAGTTCATTCGATGAATAAATTTCTTAATAAAGTATTCTATCCTAAAATTTTCATTTTTAATAAAGTTTTCTTATAAAACAAACACAAGTGACAATTTTTAATATGTATTTTAATAGAATTGGGAGATGATGTTGTATCAACAGAGAAAGGCTTGTCATGTCATTTGAATCATTGATCGAACGTATTGATACCTTGCCTCCTTTATCAGATTCCGCACAGAAGATCATTAGGATGTATGCAGAAGATGAAGATGACATCGATATTCGTAAACTAACACGCCTTATTGAAGAGGACACGTTGTTAACGGCAGACATCCTGGCTATGATCAACGATCCAAAGTTTGGGTTCAACAATAAGATCACTTCAGTCGGGCAGGCGCTTACGCTTTTCGGTACACGCATTGTCAAAGGGTTTATACTCTCCATTGTCATGAAAGAGCATATAAGACCGGACATGGGCGCGTATGGGATAAGCAACGATAGGTTTAATGACATGGGACACCTCCAAGCAGCTTTACTGTTTCAGTGGTACATGGGCATTGATATCAAACGGGCACAGATATTGGTCCCCTTGGCTTTGATCATGGAGACGGGAAAGGTCATATTCGCTCAGGAGATGGCCTTGAGTGATTATGCTCGTTTGTTCACGGAAGAGCTTTACAGTGCAAAAAACATGGAAGAGGTCGAACATAAGTATTCGGACACGACTTCGTACTATATCGGCGGCATACTTTTTGAGCATTGGCATTTTTCAAAACGGTATATCGATATCATGAAGTGTTTGGATTTTGATGATGAGGATGAAGAAGTCGATCCTTTGGATATCAAGATATTGGATGTGATACGGCAAGCCGTCAATATCAAAGGGTTTATGACAAAAGAGAACCTGGACAATGCGTGTTCATTGATAAAAGAGTGTGAAATGGATGAAGACGCTTTTATGAGGGCTGCATTGCGTATTAAAAATGCCTACGACGTCTCCAAAAAGACGAAGCGCTAGTGTAGGGATGCATCAAACTTCATTTTTAAATCCTTAGGAAAGGCTTTTGGCTTTCCACTGTCATAATCCACGATGACCCATACTGTACTGGCTTTTGCGATAAGCTGTCCATCTTCTATGCGTTTGCACTCATAACAGCGTGTTATTCGTGTCGCACTGACATTCTCAATCCAGGTCGTAATGAGAAGTTCATCGTCTTGATAGGCGGGAGAGATGTATTCGATGGTATGTGATTTTGCGACCCAGGCAAGGTTCATCTCTTTGCAGATAGACATGCCCCATCCAAGTGAGTCTGCATGTTTTATAGCTGTTTCGATAAACCATTCCAGATACCGAAGGTTATTCACATGTCGAATATAGTTTTGAGGGTCTTCGTCTACTCTGAAGTGATATTCGAAAAGGGTGCTCATGTTCTTTGGACGATAACACGGATAACAAGGGCATCACCTTGATGACCCGGCCCCTCATCCAGAGGAACATCACACTCCTCAAGGTAGACTATCTCACACTCTTGCATGGTGAATATATCTTTTAGTGAGTCAAGCGTATATAGAAGCGAGGTTTTTTTTGGCCCTCCACTCTCTCTTGGCATCTGATTGACAGAGAAGAACTCTCCTATAAAATAGCCTCCCGGTGTTAACGTTTTAATCGCTTTTTGAAAGGCTTGGGTACGAAGCGGTTCTTCAAGATGAAGATAGGAGGTCACTATGGCATCGTAGCTCTCTTGTGGTTCCCACTGTTGAAGGTCAAGAAGTTGTGCCTTGAAGCTAACGCCTCTGCTTTGTGCCATCATAAGTGCCTTGCTCATTCCGATGGGTGAAGCATCCAGAGCAGTCACGTCAAAACCTTTTGAGGCTAGAAAGGTAGCATTCCTTCCTTCCCCCTCACCAAGACAAAGGACTTTTCCTGCAGGTGTAAGGAGATCTGTTCTTGATGCGATAAAGACATTAGGCTCAAACCCATAAAAGTATCCCTCACGAGAAAACTTTTCATCCCAGATCTGAGAAATCTCTTTTTCCATTATTTTTGTACCCCGTTTAGAACAGGCACGAACTCACACTCTTCCAGCTCTTCGGCCTGGAGGGTGTTACCTGATTTTGTGAAACGTGTGATGACCTGTTTGCCGTTCTTCTCCATTGGAGCCACAATGATCCCATCAGGTGCAAGCTGATCGATCAGTTTTTGAGGGATCTGTGTTGCAGAGGCCGAAAAGAGGATTCTGTCATAAGGGGCATACTGTATCCATCCCCCTTGACCGTCATCTGTGCGCGTATGGATGTTTGATATGTTTAAAGACCTGAAGCGCTGTTTGGCTTCGAGCATCAAAGGCTCAATGCGCTCAATGGTAAAGACACGGCGAAAGAGCTTGGAAAGTACAGCTGCTTGATAACCACTCCCGCAACCGATCTCAAGGACAGAGTCCGCACCCTGTGGGTAGAGGTATTCACTCATCTTGGCAACGGTCAGAGGAGAGGATATCCATTGGTTGGCACCAATCGGCAAAGCATCGAGTTTATAAGCATTGTGACGGAATCCAGCAGGGACAAAGGCCTCTCTGTTCGTCAAGGCAATGGCTTTTTTTACAGCATCACTGAGGCTAAACTTAGCATCGATCTCTTCTGCCAATTTTGCATTTTTCATAGCGGTCATTCGTTCTTGCATCATATCCCTACATCGAGATATCTGCGCATGCGACGAATCTCTTGTTTATCATATTCACTTAGTAAGCAAAGAGTATTCCCATTGCGTACGGCTTTTCCAAAGGGAGAGATAATCCCACTCATCGAGGTAGTGTCCTCGTTTGATGCATCGGCCCCCAGGACATAACACTGATTCATAACAGCCAGCGATTCTGTCAGGACTTTGAAGTTCTCACTGCGGTTTTTCCCCCACCTAGAAGGAACCAAGATGATATCGGCACCCTCTAGGTCTTGCCAATATTGCTTAAACCGCAATTCAAAACAGATCATCAGACCAAACTTGATCCCCTCTATCTCGAAGAGAGAGAGCTTGTCATCTTTTCCCGCAGAGAAATGCTTATGCTCATCGCCGAGCTTGAAAAGCTTGTTTTTACACTGTTGATGAACGAGCTTTTCTTGGTATAACACTTTGGCTACATTGTAGAACTTCCCATTCTCACGCTTTTCGATCACAGTCAATGCGATAATTCGGTTTTTGCTTAGGGGCCGCAGTATCTCAAGCGCCTTTGACGAGAACGCGGAGGCAGCTTCAAAATGTTCATAGTCAAAGTTTGTCAAGCAGACTTCAGGTGCCAGGACAATGGTTCCATCGGGAGTCTCGTTGATAAGATCGATAAGGGTCTTTAGATTTTTCTCATAATTGTCAGTAGTTTCAAATTGAAGGGTGCAGAGGAGTCGTTTTTGCATGTCAAGTCACAAGACTAAGAGTCAAGCTCTTAGTCCTAGAAGTCGTCAAAGTCCAAAGAACCCTTAGAGTAGTTGGCTACGGTTCCTTCGAAGAAATTGGTCTTTTGATCGTTAAACTTGGCAAAGTCGTCTACCCATTTGATAGGGTGCTCGACATTGTAGAGTTTTTCAAGCCCTACGGCAGAGAGTCTTGAGTCGGCAAGATATTTGATGTATTGCTCAAGAATATTATCCGTCAGACCAAGTATCTGTCCCTGAGTGATGTATTGCCCCCATTGAACTTCAAGTTCGACAGCGCTCTCAAACATAGCGTATACCTCATCTTTCAGCTCATCCGTAAAAAGGTCCGGACGTTCACGCTTCAAGGTATTGATGATGTTTTGAAAAAGAGTCAGGTGTGTCACTTCGTCACGTTGAATAAAACGTATCATCTGCGCCGAACCTAACATCTTTCCTGCACGGGCAAGGGTGTAAAGATAGGCAAACCCGCTGTAGAAATAGATACCCTCTAGGATCTGGTTTGCGAAACAGGCCTTAAGGAAGTTGGTCTCTGTCGGGTTTCTTGTAAGTTCAAAGAACACAGCCGCGATCGCATCGTTTTTGTGCTTGAGTTTCATGTCAGAACGCCACAGGTTATAGATCTCATCGGAGTTTTGGGAGATCGAATCGACCATAACAGCATACGATTGTGAGTGTAGCGCTTCTTCAAAAGATTGACGGACCAGGATTAGGTTGATCTCCGGAGAAGTGACATAAGGATTGACATTATCGATAAGATTATTGGTCTGGAGTGAGTCCATAAAGATCAGCTGGGCCAGTGCTTTATCATACGCTCTCTTCTCAGTATCGGTGAGCGTCTTATAATCAAGGGCATCACGGGTCATATCGACCTCTTTTGGAAACCATGTGTTATTAAGCATCATCTCCCACAGATTGTATGCCCATTGGTATTTGATATTATTTAATTCAAATATGCCTGTAGGGTTCCCGCCAAATATTTTACGATCGTTGACATGCTCTTTTGATTCGGGATTATAGATCTTTTTTCTATCCATTTTAAATGTCTTCCATTATAGTGTTCTAAGCGATATTTCTCTTCGCCATTTGTTAAAAAATTATACATTCGCATGACCTATTTAATCTTTAAATCATAAAAGAATTTCACTTTTTTTTGTTACACTTTGGACATAAAAACACACATTCCCACACAGGGCACTTTGAAGGCATATGATGATTAAAAAATGGGGTTACATTTTTTCCCTCTTGCTTGTTGTTTCTCTTTCTCTTGATGCAAAAAGCCTGCTCTATAAAGTGAGTTCCAAAAACAGTACGGTTTATATCTTGGGCTCTATCCATTTGGCAAAACCTGAACTCTATCCCTTAGATCAAGAAATCACAAAAGCTTATAACACGAGTGATGTATTAGTTGTAGAGGTCGATCCATCCAGTGATGAGTCACGTTTAAGTATGCAAAACACAATGATACGTACGGGGATATACCCTAAAGGTAAAAGCCTGCGCTCCGAACTGTCAGCTAAGACCTATGCCAGCTTACACAACTATACGT
>JBFEXN010000066.1:0-8922 GCA_041562655.1 Sulfurimonadaceae bacterium | reverse complement strand
GACTCGCTCTGGCCTTGTCAAAAACTCTGCATTAAAATGCTATAATTTTCAAAAGGACGTATCATGAAAAAACTTCTTCTTGTTCTACTCTTTGGTCTGCCTCTTGTTGCCGCAGACCTTCAGTTAAAAGAGGGCTTCGTAGCAGCACACACTGAAGTACTTGGTGACAGTACGATTGATCCACTTAACAATGACCTGCGTGCAGAGCTTAGCATCACTGATGATGACATCACTTCGCTAAGAGGTGAGCTCTCTGTGAAGATGGATCTCTTCGTCAGTGATAACAGCGATAGAGACGAGAACATGAACGAGGCGACTGAGGCATCAAAATACCCCCTCGCCACCTACACGATCACTAGCGTGTCAAAGAGTGAAGACCTCAATTCATATACCATCAGCGGTACCCTCGATTTTCATGGCACAAAGAACACGCTTGACTTCCATGCTGAGATCAATTGGCAAGAGGACACCCTGAGTATTAGCGGTATTTCGACAATTTTGCTAAGTGAGTATAAAGTCGAAGCACCTTGTCTGCTTGGTTTTCTCTGCGTAGAAGACAAGGTTGACCTTTTTGCTAAAGCTGTTCTAAGTAAATAGTGCGTTTATTCCTGTTTCTGAGCCTTTGCCTAAGTCTTTGGGCAGAGCAGGCGCTCCCACCGCTTGAAGCCAAGCTCTACGCTTTTATTCAACACAATCAAATAAGCGAGCATCCCTTGGAACGCTACATAGGTACGTGGCCAAGCTATCCAAAATATACCGGCGTGCGTAAAGAGATACCCGAGTCCAACTCTTTTATGACACTTCAAACCCTTATTATCCTTCACGAGATATCGCAGGAATACACTCTTCCCGGCCTAGACAAGGTTATCTCTCGCGCTAATGAGCAGATACTGCATTATGTCCAAGATGCCAAAAAGACAAATGAGCCCAAAGGGACGATCGCCTTTTGGCCTCTTCTGCAAGATGGTGAGTCCAACTGGATACGAAGCTTTGACACCCAATGGTATAACACTTCCATGCGCATTCTGAATGTAGGAAATGACTTTGATACTTCATCACAGGCATTTGTCTGGTTATATCTTAGTGCGCAGAACAGGAGTTTTCTGGATGACTTCGTACGCACTCTCAGTCGCTATACCGACCTGAATCGCTCGCAGGAACATCCCTTGAACCTTCAATGGAAAGAAGCTGATACGGGAGCTTTTTTAACCTGGGCCGAAGAGGAGGCCCCTATTAAACCCCACAATCGTATTATGGACCTTGTCAATGATGTTGATTGTGTTGTCAATCTGAACATCTTGACTGCACTTTCCCTGTATGAAAATAATTTGGAGACCTTGCCTTCTGAAACAAGAAAAGCAAAAGAAGCCTCATGCCGTCTGAGCCATGAGGTCATACAGATGAACAAAGAAGACAGATGTGCCACCTGGTACACCCGGCCTTCACACTTCTACCTCGCCTACGCTAAAGCCTATAAGGCAGACACGTACTGCCTTCAACAGGACAAAGGACTCATACTAAGCCGAGCAAAAAAAAGAGTACGTTATCTTTTAGCACACCCAGGACTAAATTATTTTACAGAGATGGCTGAATATATCATCGTGTTAAAAAGCCTGGTCGAACATGACAAACGCGGCTACTTTCTAAGAAAACTGATCCTTTCGCTTGAAGATGAACTGAAAAAGGGCATCATCCAAAGGGACGAGTATGCCTATCTACCTTCAAAGCACTCTCTTTTTGGTGGAGAGGCCTTTGGTCTTTTTCATTTTAATTGGTACGGTCGGGCCAATGCGACTGCTTTGGCTTTAAAAGCTTTAACGATGAACTAGATATAATGCCCCCATATATACAACGGAGATTGCCATCATGATGAGAAAGAAAAGCCTTTTTAAACGTTCACTCAAAGACTTTTTTACACCCTATTTTTTAAGCCTGTCTCTTTTGCCTCTGTTGATCACACTCGCGATCTTATTCGCATCCCTGTTCTATGGTATGCAGGTACTCAATGATAAGATGAACTCTCTTCACATCGAAAAGACGACTACCCAATACTCCAGTGCCACTCAGAGTCATACGCAAAGCTCCATCAATGTCACCTTCGATGACAACAAGACAGCCACCTCTTTTTTTGATGTCGACCCGATGGCCCTTATCGAATCGATTCAAAGTTCTGAGATTTTGGCAAGTTTACTCCAAAACGATATTGCACGTTGGGTGATAGAAAAACTTGTCTTCCTAGTCGCGACTTATTTTATATTGATCTTTGCAGTCATCATCGCAGTTACCATCGTCGGATTCTTCACGCCACTGGTCGTAAAAAAGCTAAAGTCACGCCATTATCCGCCCTTCCTCATCAAGGGTCACGGTAGCCTCGCTTATGTCATCTGGCATGCACTGAAATCATTTTTCGTGATGATACTTTTATATGTGCTGCTGATACCTTTTTATTTTATCCCTTTGTTAAACATCATCGCCTTTCATCTGCCTGCTTTTTATTTCTTTCACAAGATGCTTGTCTTTGACGTCGGGTCGACCATCAATACAAAAGAGGAGTTTTTACGTATCAAAGCGATCGTCGGTAATCAGATTCGACTTCGTACCTTTTTTATGTACCTTTTGACACTGATCCCTTTTGCCGGTGTCTTCTTCCCGCTGCTCTTTGTCATCTATCTAAGTCACATCTTTATCAATGAGACGATTGAGTTGCGAATGGTGACCGGGGAGTAAAAACGAAGTCCCTGTAACCCCGACCTCTTGTGATGTGATTCTCTTGCTTGAAAACGCTTTTTGTTTACTTCGTATTTATCCTGAGACGATACTATTAGAAAAAGAAGGGGAACTGATGATAAGAACATTTTTAATTACTATCTCTTTACTCTCAGCTCTGCTGGCAGATCAAAACATTTCAACAGCTTTTGGGAGTAAACCAATACAGAAAGAGGATTTTCAGACGTTCAAACAAAAGGATGGCTCTGTCTTCAAGGGAATTTCTCGTGGCCAAGAGTTTTTCACCTATATAGAACTTTATAACGGCTACACAGGCCTATACAATCGACAAAGCGGCAACTATGAATATGCGATGGTAAAAGATCAACAGCTTTTACCCTCAGGAGTTCCTGCAAACGTGGAGCCCATCCCAAAAGAGATCACAAAAATATCCAAGCCACTTTTAAAACAACTGCAGGAAGAGGCATTCAAAAAACATCTGTAAAGATTTTTTATCATCGGACGATTTACTTTACATAATAAAACCAAAGAGCCGATCATGAATGTTAACACTGCCTTGAGTGCCTACTCTCAACACTCTCTTTCAATTGACATAAAGACAAGCAGCGGTGATCTGATCGAGCTTGATTTCAATAATGAGAAGTCCCTGCAATACGCTGATACAAGCGAACAAAAATCTTTTTCATTCTCTTCAATGGAGTCTTTCTCTTTTCACTACGAGGGCAATGGTATAGATGCCCAAGACAAAAAAGAGATCGAAGCTTTTTTAAAGATAGCACAGCCAAACATTGACAATTTTGTCGCCGGATTGAATGACGGGTCCTCGCTGAAAAAGCCTATCAATCAACTCACAAACAATATCAGCCAACTATTCAGACCTGTCAACGAGTCCGAAGATCAAAATATTTTGAATTTCACCAAAGAAGGTCTTGTCAAGTCCATGGACAAAGCCTTGAGACAAGAGATAGAACCATTAAAGCAGACAGAGGAGGTCATCTCTCATGCCCAACGTTTTTTAGAGCAGATGCTGAAGCAACTTGAAAAAACAGAAAAGCAACGCTACGTATAAGAATCTAATCTAGATTAAAAAGAGTCTCTTTCAAAGTCGATTGATTCTTTTGCGAGATTCCAAAAAGCTCCTGTTTAAGCGCGACATGACAATCCCTGCACCCTTGGATGACCGCGTGCTCTTTTATTCCCAATCCATTGATCTTGGACATAGGATGACACGAAAAACAATCACTCCCACACTCAGCCATCGTACTGGCTTCCGCTGAATGACACTTAATACATGTACGCATAGGCTTATGACGTGCATCATTCTCGATCGTAGGGACCAGACTGGGATGACAGGTCAGACAATCTCCGGTACAAGCAAATAAGCCCATACCCAGTATCAAAAAAGATATTACTGCTTTCATAAAGTGATTATAGACAAATCTAGTGAACATTTACGACAAATGCATCGTCTTGTGCATCAAAGTCAACCACCGAGCCCTCATCAACCTCGCCAGAGAGGATAAGGTCAGCCAATTTGTCTTCTACCATCTCATACAGAGCACGTTTTAGCGGTCTCGCCCCATACACCGGGTCAAATCCTGAAGCTGCGATCAGAGAAGAAGCCTCCTCGCTAAGGTTTAGTGTGATGTTTCGCTCTTTTACCTTCTGTTGTATCTCGCTAAAGAACAGCGCCACAATACCCTTGATCTGTTCAAGGCCCAGTGGGTTAAAGACGACCATATCATCCAGACGGTTTAAGAACTCCGGTTTGAAATGCGATTTCAGTTCACCCAAGACCACATCATCACCCGCGCCTTCCATGATCTTGTCTGAGGCGATGTTGGAAGTCAGGATGATGATCGTATTGGTGAAATCGACCACCACACCTTTATTGTCCGTAAGACGCCCATCATCAAGTACCTGCAATAAGATATTAAAGACATCCGGATGCGCTTTTTCAATCTCATCAAGCAATATGACGGAATACGGTTTACGGCGGACGGCCTCAGTGAGTTGCCCACCTTCATCATAACCCACGTATCCCGGAGGTGCACCGACAAGGCGTGATACTGCATGTTTTTCCATATACTCACTCATATCGATTCTTACCATCGCTTCTTCAGAGTCAAACAAGAACTTTGCCAGGGTCTTAGCCGTTTGTGTCTTACCCACACCGGTCGGGCCCAGGAACAAGAACGAACCGATCGGTCTGTCCTTGTCCGAGAGCCCGGCCTTGTTTCGCTTGATCGCACGCGATATTGCAAAGGTCGCCTTCTCTTGGCCAATGACCTCCTTATCTAGCTCGTCTTGGATATGTAAGATCTTCTCTTTCTCTCCCTGAAGCATCTTGGTAACAGGTATCTTTGTCCACTTGCTCACGATAGATGCAATGGCATTATCATCGACAGAGTTTCTAAGAAGTGTTCCCTCTGCTTGCATCTTCGTCCATATATCCTGCTGAGCAAGCTCTTCTTCTTTTAGTTTTGGAATATGGCTATATTCGATCTCGGCTGCCTTGTTAAACTCACCGCTCTGTTTGGCCTGCTCTGCTTCTCGTTTTTTGACTTCGACCTCATTCTTGATCTGAGAGATCTTGTCAAACACTGCTTTTTCATTCTCGAACTGTGCTTCTAATGAACGCTGCTTCTCTTGCGCATCGGCCAACTCTTTTTCGACTTCGACAAGACGTTTTTCATTGCTTGTGCTCTTTTCCATCTTCAAGGCTTCTTTTTCGACTTGAAGCTCAGATATCAGACGTTTTACATATGAAAGCACATGTGGCTCAGATTCTATCTGCATCTTGAGTTCGGCAGAGGCCTCATCGATCAGGTCGATTGCCTTGTCCGGCAAGAAACGATCCGCGATATAACGGTCTGAGAGCTTAGCCGCTGAGACGAGCGCAGAGTCAGTGATCGTCACATTATGGTGTGTCTCCAAGCGCTCTTTTAACCCACGCAGTATCTGTAACGTCTGGTTCACTGTCGGTTCTGGGACATCTACAGGCTGAAAACGTCTCTGCAGTGCGGTGTCTTTTTCAAAGTACTTTCTGTACTCTTTAAGTGTTGTCGCGCCAATAGTGTGGAGCTCTCCGCGTGCAAGTGCTGGCTTTAGGATATTTGCCGCATCCATGCTTCCTTCGCTGGCCCCTGCTCCGACAATAGTGTGTATCTCATCGATGAACAGGATAATGTTCCCGCTTTGTTTGACTTCATCGATGACGGCTTTCAGACGTTCTTCAAACTCACCTCTGTATTTGGCCCCTGCGATCAAAGCGTTCATGTCTAAGGCGACCAGTCGTTTGTTTTGAAGACTCAAGGGCACATCTTTATTATTGATGCGTTGCGCAAGGCCTTCTGCCAAAGCTGTCTTTCCTACACCCGGTTCACCTAAAAGAATAGGGTTGTTCTTACTCTGACGGATAAGGATCTGCATCATCCTGCTGATCTCCTCATCCCTACCTATGACAGGGGAGAGTTTTCCTTCTGCAGCCGCTGCGGTCAGATCGATTCCGTACTTGTCCAGACTCTCCAGAGTCTCGTCAGAACTTTGTGACTCTATCTTTTGCCCTCCGCGCATCGCTTCAAGGTGTTTGCTCAGGTCTACAAGATCGACATACTTGCCTAAGATCGACTTGAGAGGTTCTGTCTTTATGTTCGCAAATATCCAGGTATCGACTGCGATAAAACTGTCACCGTTTTGTACCATCCAGGCTTGCGCCGCTTCTAACGATTGGGCAAAAGCACGTGATAGACGGATATTTTCCTTTGTCAACTGAGAACTTTTAGCGAGCGTATTGGACGCACTCTTGACATCGAGTTCTATCGCGGTCTTGTCGATGTTCATCTTGTTAAAAAGTTGAGAAAGCACCGAGTTGGAGTTTGTCAACTGTGCCCATAAAAAATGTATGCTTTCGACTTCTGCATTTTGATTATGCAGTGCCAGCGATATTGCTGACTCTATGGCTTCTGTCATCTGGTGTGTTAATTTTTCAAATATATTGCTCATAATTCAATCCTTTATATGAAGAGCATTATACAACTTTAGTCACATAGTGTCAAGTATGCTATTCGATATTTTATTTGCCTAAAACAGATAGCCTTGTTAGAGATTTCCTTTATAGACTTTTCAGGCACTTTTGCCTATAATCTCTATTTAAATTTCAACCAAAGAGTTCAACTCTACCCTACACAAACGAGTATCAATGAAAAAAAATAATTTTATCGCACTAGGTTTTGTGGTGACTGTGCTAACTGGGACCCTTCTGTTCACGCCTTCACTCTTTGCCAAAGATGAGACAGCTGATGCCCTGGACAATGCTTCTATACAGACTTCACGCCTACAATCTTTAGCAAAGTTCACCAAGGTACTTGGTCTCGTAGAGAAATACAACGTTGATCCTGTGACCATTGAGGCTTTGATGGACAAAGCCTTAAGCGGTATGCTCTCAAACTTGGATGCCCATTCGACGTTTTTAAACGCAAAACATTTCGAGAGCATGAAGATACAGACCGACGGCGAGTTTGGCGGACTGGGCATTACGGTAGGCATAAAAGACGGGGCCCTTACTATTATCGCGCCAATCGAAGGGACTCCTGCGGACAAAGCCGGTTTAAAGGCTTCTGACATCATCCTGAAGATCGATGACAAATCTACTTTGAACATGACTATCGATGATGCTGTCAGTATCATGCGCGGCAAGAAAGGCACACCTATCAATCTCACGATTGTACGTAAAAGTGAGCCAAAACCATTAAGTGTAAATATTATTCGTGACATCATCAAGATCCAATCTGTGTATGCAAAAAACATCGGTGAGGACATCCTCTATCTACGTGTGACCAGTTTTGATAAAAAAGTTGTCGACGGGATCGAGAATGAGCTGAAAAAGACTTCAAACAAAGGCAAGGGAATCATCCTTGACCTTCGAAACAACCCGGGTGGACTGCTTGATCAAGCAGTAGGACTGGTTGACCTGTTTGTCGATCAAGGGGTCATCGTCTCACAAAAAGGAAGAGACCAGCAAGAAGACAAAGTCTACTCTGCTACGAGTTCAGGGACATACAAAGATGCCCCTATTGTCGTACTTGTGAATGAAGGCTCAGCTTCTGCTTCTGAAATCGTCTCAGGTGCACTTCAAGATCATAGACGTGCCGTTATTGTCGGAGAAAACACCTTTGGTAAAGGTTCTGTGCAAGTGATTCTGCCTATTACCGAGGTAGAGGCGATCAAACTCACCATCGCACGTTACTACCTTCCAAGCGGCAGGACTATTCAAGCAGTCGGTGTTAAGCCGGATGTGACCGTTCACCTGGGCGAAGTCAAGACCTATGAAAACGGGTACAGCATCAAAGAAGCAGACCTGAAGAAACACCTTGAGAGCGAACTTGAAAAAGTCGATGGTAAAAAACCAAAAGAAGAGAAGAAAAAAGATGAGAACGTGATTACCGAAGAAGACTTGACCAAAGACTTACAACTTAAAGAAGCCGTTGGTATCGCTAAAGCATTACATATCATGAAAGGACACTAGAGATTGGAAAAAAGAGAACTATTATACGAGGGAAAAGCAAAAAGACTTTTTCTAACGGATGACGAAAACCTTGTCATCTCAGAATTCAAAGATGACCTGACTGCTTTCAATGGAGAAAAGAAATCCTCTGAAGCAGGAAAAGGTGCACTCAACAACAAGATTTCGACAGAGCTGTTTAAACTCCTGGAGTCAAAAGGTATTCCGACTCACTTCGTTGAGATGATGGATGACAATCATATGCTGCATAAAAAAGTAGATGTCATCCTTATCGAAGTGATCATTCGTAATATCGCAACGGGAAGTCTTAGCAGAAACCTTGGTATTGAAGATGGCACAGTTCTTCCTTTCACGCTTGTAGAGTTTGATTATAAGAACGATGCCTTAGGTGATCCGAAACTAAACGATCAGCATGCACTGATCCTTGGACTTGTAGACTATCAAGATGAACTTGACAAACTTCGTCGCATGGCACGTCAGGTCAATGATATCTTAAAACCTTACTTCGCCGAGAAGGGTCTTAACCTTGTCGACTTTAAACTGGAGTTTGGAAAAGACAGAAGTGGAAACATCATCTTGATCGATGAGATCTCTCCAGACAACTGTCGTTTTTGGGATATGAAGACTGGGGAAAAGATGGATAAGGACAGATTTCGTCAAGGTCTAGGTGG
>JBFEXN010000065.1:0-8942 GCA_041562655.1 Sulfurimonadaceae bacterium | reverse complement strand
GGTAAAGATCTCTTTTAGGGAGAGAGGGGTCTGAATAGGTGTCTGACAGGTATAGTTTACGAGATAGGTATCACCGGACTTTATCTTTTCTATGATGGTATCAAACCCTTGTGTGTAGGAAGTAAGTGTTTGAGGAAAGCTCGTTAGGCTGTGAGTATGGGGTGTATACTCATGCGTATCAAAGCAAAACTCTATATCGGCATCTTCGAGTTCATCCAGGGTATAGAGATGTATCTTGGTAGCATCAAAGCTTGTATAAAAAATAAAAGGGGTCTTGCTCGAGGCAAGAGAGCTTAGGCGTTTCATTATCCTAGGGTGAGTTTCTTTAAGACTGCCATACGTACGAAAACGCCGTTTTCGACCTGTTTAAGGACTTTACACCTTTCATCGGCTAACATGGCGTCATCGATATCGATGTTTCTATGTACCGGCCCTGGATGCAGCAGGATGATATCCCTGTCTCCCACAAGCTCCTTGGTAATACAAAAATCACTGGCGTAGTCTTTTAAAGAGGCATAGGTCGGGTGTTCATGCCGCTCTGTCTGAGTACGAAGGCTCATGATGACATCGACTTCATCGATGATATCTTTTAGATCATGAGTATGACGTAATGAAGTGGGTGGCAGGAAATGCGGAGGTGTGACGAGGATGATCTCCATCCCTGCTCGGGTCAGAAGTTCGATATTGCTGTTGGCGACTCTTGAGTTCTTGATGTCACCGACAATAGCGATCTTCTTTCCCTTGACATCTCCAAAATGCTCTTGCATGGTGAAAAGATCAAGAAGTGCCTGGGTCGGATGGGCATGCGCTCCGTCACCTGCGTTGATAATAGCTGCTTTAGTGTGCTCTGAGATGATCTTGGGTACACCCGAGTTGGCATGGCGCACGATGATGGCATTTGGTCCCATGGCATCAAGGTTGGCTGCGGTGTCAGTCAGCGTCTCACCTTTGGTAGTCGAACTTTTTGCGACATCAAGATGGACCATCTGCGCACCCAGACGTTTAGCTGCGATCTCAAATGACGAACGTGTTCGAGTAGAGTTTTCAAAAAACAGAGTGATGATGATCTTGTCTTGCAGAAGTGGAACGATGTGTCCTGCCTTAAAACGCGTAGCATCAGCGTAAAGCTCTTTAATCTCTTCAAGTGTAAAGTCATTTGTTTTAATAAGATGCTGCATCAATTCTCCTTAATTCGTGAAATTATAGCTTATTTGTGATCTCTTTAATGTCATTTTGCAGGCTCAAAAAGTTTTCTTGGTAAAAAGGTGCGGTGATATGGTAGAAACTCTCTTTGTCTTCGTATAGGTTGATAGCCCATGTATACGGTATGTCTCTACTTTCAAGAAGATGACGGCTTAAAAGGGTGTCGTTGATGGAACCCAAACGGCTTGGGCATACCAGCAAAGTGGAAGCATTAAAGATAGAGATAAGGTCTATCATAAAGATATCATCTTCGACGGGGACCATGAGTCCACCGGCTCCTTCGATTAGGACGACGTCACAATACTTTTCAACCTCTTGCAGTTTTGTTTGTAAAAACTCAATGTCTATATTTTGCTCACCTTTAGCCACATAAGGAGCAGCAGGAAGCGCGAACTGGTAAGGGACAATAGTGCTCAGATCCAAGTCGCACAGCAGCGGATTAAGAGCTTTGGCCATGTCGAAAAGTCTTTTTCCATCAAGGGGTTCAGTCTCGACCCCAGTCTCTATGGGCTTGAAGACACCGACCTTGTAGCCTTGGGAAGAGAGCTCTTCCAGAAGTAAAGAAGTTGCATAGGTCTTACCGACATTGGTATTGGTCGCTGTAATGAAGATACGTTTACTCATGTTAAATACTTTAGATATAATTGCGCCATTATAACCTTAGAATGGAAAAAGTATCATTATGGAAAAATTCGAAGACTACTCAACATATTTTGTTCAGGAGATCGGCTCAAAAGAGGGAGCCGTATCACCGGCGATTATGCAATCTGCATCATTTGGATATGGGGATTCGCAAACAGGTGAGGGGATCTTTGACGGTTCTGTTAAAAAACCGCTGTATTCGCGTGTCGGGAACCCCACTACGGCAAAATTGGAAAACATCCTGGCAAAAATGGATGGGGGGATAGGTGCCGTGTGTACCAGTTCCGGGATGGCCGCTACGACATTGGCCTGTATGTCTATCGTCTCATGCGGTGATGAGATCATCAGCGTCGGGGGGCTTTTTGGCGGGACTTATGCACTTTTCACAGAGACGCTTGTACGTTTTGGTGTCTCAACGACTTTTTTTGATGTAGATGAACTAGTAGCCATCGAAGCGGCTATCACACCACGTACGAAGATCATCTTTTTGGAGTCTGTGGGCAATCCAAACATGCGTCTTCCTGATATCAAAGCGATAGGTGATATCGCAAGCAAGCATGGTGTTGTCTTGATGGTGGACAATACGATCACGCCGATGAGTGTCAAACCACTTGAACTTGGCGCTGACATCGCTGTGTATTCTACAACGAAGATCATCTCTGGGAACGCTTCCGTCCTGGGTGGTGCAGCAGTCTTCCGTGCTATCGATGTTGAAGGAGATGACAAGTTTAAGAGTGAACGCTATAAGGACATACACAAGTTCATCAACAAGATGGGCGCTATGGCCCTTATCCCCAATGCGAAGAAACGGGCGATGCGTGACTTCGGCATGAGTGCATCAGCCTTTTCCTCTTATTTGACGATGCTCGGGATGGAGACTCTTCCTCTTCGAATGGACCGCGTTGTCAGCAGTGTCGAGAAGGTGGCTATTGCCTTAGACAAGGCTGGATTTGATATCAACCACCCATGTCTGCCAAAGCATCCGCAGCACGATCGTTATAAGAATGAGTTTTCACTTGGTTGTGGCACACTTCTTACCATCGACATGGGTTCAAAAGAAAAAGCTTTTGCCTTCTTGGACAAGACAAAACTTCCTATCATCACGGCAAATATCGGTGATAGCCGAACCCTTGCATTACATATGGCTTCGACGATATACAGTGACTTTGATGATGAGCAGAAGAAGTTCTTAGGTATTACCCCTGGTCTTATCCGTGTTTCAATAGGCTTGGAGAACCCACAAGATATCATTGATGACTTTATACAGGCGAATGCCTGATAAAGTCTAAACGACACTCCCCGCTCAGGCATTAATTATTTACTTTAAGCAAACCTACATCCAAGACGCGATAAATTACAAAACAATTTATAGATAAAAAACTTTATATGTTTTCACGAAGGAGTCCCTCTTTGGCGACTAAAAAATCATTAGAATTTGATGACGAACTGGCTCTTAAAGAGCCCGAACGTTATAAAGTTTTATTGTTGAATGACGATTACTCTTCTATGGACTTTGTGATCGATATTTTGATGACTATTTTTCACAAATCATATGCTGAGTCCGAAAAGATCATGTTGGAAGTGCATAAGAAAAATCGGGGTGTGTGTGGTGTGTATTCACATGAGATCGCCGAGACGAAAGTCGCGCAAGTGACAAAGATCGCCAGAGAACAGGGCTTTCCGCTTAAAGCAATAATGGAGGAAGAGTGATGATTAGTAATGAACTGAATTCTGTTTTTCAAAAAGCTTTGACCTATGCGAAGGATCAACGCCATGAATACTTGACTATTGAACATGTCTTTTTCGCGCTGCTTAGTTCAGATGAGGGGGTCCGCATCCTAAAAGAGTGTGGTGCCGATGTACATCTTCTGCGTGAGAGTGTGGCCAAATATCTGACACAAACGATGGAGCCTCTTCCTGAAGAGGTAGAGCAGGAGCCTTTTGAAACGGTAGCCCTGTCTCGCATGATCGATCAGATGATACGTCATATACAATCTGCGCAGAAAGATAACGCCAGTGTAGGGGATCTTTTGGCAGCACTCTTTGAAGAAGAACACTCTTATGCCTTTGCTCTTTTACAACAGCAGGAGATCTCTCGTGTTGATATCTTGGAAGTAATATCCCATCAGGATGTGGATACAGAGGGCAGCGATCAATCGAATGAGAGCTTTTTGTCAAAGTACACGATAGATCTTCTTGCACAGGCCAAAGCAGGAAAAATCGACCCTGTGATAGGACGCACTACTGAGATCGAACGTGTCGTTCAGGTCCTGTGTCGCAGAAAGAAAAACAACCCGCTTTTTGTCGGAGAACCCGGTGTCGGTAAGACTGCCGTCGCAGAGGGGTTAGCCCTTCGTATTATTGAGCAGGACGTGCCTGACATCATCAAGAACTCTTCACTTTATGCTCTTGACCTGGGGGCTTTGCTTGCCGGTACCAAATACAGAGGTGATTTTGAAAAGCGTCTAAAAGGGGTGATGGACGAGATCAAACTTGAACCCAATGCGATCTTGTTTATCGATGAGATACATACTCTCATCGGTGCAGGTGCAGTCAATGGCGGCAGTATGGATGCTTCGAATCAACTCAAACCGGCGCTTGCTTCTGGTGCTTTGAAGTGTATGGGTGCCACGACGTATGCCGAATATAGAAACGTTTTTGAGAAGGACAGAGCGTTGTCTCGCCGTTTTGCCAAAATCGATATAGACGAACCTTCGTTTGAAGATGCCTTCCTTATTCTTAAAGGACTTAAACCTAAGTATGAAGAACATCACAAGGTAAAGTTTACGGACAAATCATTGCACAGTGCGGTAGAACTCTCTAAGAAATATATAACTGACAGGTTTCTGCCTGATGTTGCTATTGACCTGATAGATGAAGCGGGGGCCTCTTTTCATCTTCAAAAGAAAAGACGTTCAACCGTCACACCTCATGATATTGAAAAGATCATTTCGAAGATCACGGGTGTTCCGAGTTCACGCATCAGCGAAGACGATACTGCCAAACTAAAGACGCTTGAAACGGATATCAAAGCGAAGGTCATCGGACAGGACAGGGCAGTCGAGCTGGTCTCTCAGGCGATCAAACGTTCGCGTGCAGGGCTTAATCCACCTGATCGTCCAATCGCTTCCTTTCTTTTCTCAGGCCCGACGGGTGTCGGAAAGACAGAACTGGCGAAGAGTCTAGCGAATGTCTTAGGTGTGCATTTTGAACGTTTTGATATGAGCGAATATATGGAAAAACATGCACTGAGCCGTTTGGTGGGTGCCCCTCCTGGATATGTCGGGTATGAGCAGGGCGGACTTCTAACGGAAGCAGCACGTAAACATCCGTACATGATATTATTACTCGATGAGATCGAAAAGGCACATCCGGATCTGATCAATATCCTGCTTCAGGTGATGGATCATGCCTCATTGACAGACAACAACGGGTACAAGGCCGGATTTAAGAATGTCGTGTTGATCATGACATCAAATGTAGGTGCGACATCGCGCTCCGTAATGGGCTTTAACTCCGATGAAGACCTTTCTCGCGGAGAAGCCTTGAAAGAGTTCTTTACTCCTGAGTTCAGAAACCGTCTTGATGCCGTGGTAGAGTTTGCTCCGTTAAGTATTGAGGTCGTTGAAGGTGTGGTTGACAAGTTTATTGCCGAATTGAACGAGCAACTCAAGGCGAAAAAGATATCCATCGTATTGACCGCTAAGGCGAAACGTTATTTCGCAGATAAGGGTTATGACAAAGAGATGGGCGCGCGACCGCTTAACAGACTTATTCAAGATGAGCTTAAAAACCCGCTGACCGATAGACTTCTTTTTGATGCGCTTAAAGGCGAGATAGAGGTGGATATTGAAAAAGGCGAGATCGTTTTAAATGAGATGATGCCTGCTTGATCCAAATACCTTATATCCGATATGAACTCTCTTTTCCTGATGTAGAGACTGCCACCCCCGATGGCCTGCTGGCCTATGGGGGTGATCTGAGTCCTAATCGTCTTCTTCTCGCGTATAGAAACGGGATCTTCCCCTGGTATAACGCTGATGATCCTATATTGTGGTGGTCGCCGGACCCTCGTTTGGTCCTTTTCTTGGATGAGTTCAAACTCCGAAAGTCGCTCAAAAAGAGGATGAAGCATTTTGAGATCAAATACGATACTGCTTTTATCGAGGTCATGAAAGCGTGCGGAAGCATCACTAGAGAGGGGCAGCAGGGTTCCTGGATCATTCCGGAAGTGATAGAAGGATACAGTGTCCTATTTGATATGGGATATGCGCACAGCGTTGAGGCTTGGCAAGACGGAAAGCTTGTGGGTGGACTCTACGGTGTTATCATCGGAAAGATGTTTTTTGGCGAATCGATGTTTGCTCAGGTAAGTGATGCTTCAAAGGTGGCCTTTGCAAGTTTGATCGAAAAACTCAGAGCAGACGGCTTTGTAATGATCGATTGTCAGATACCTTCACCTCACTTGAAGAGTCTGGGTGCACGGGAGATATCGCGCAAGGAATTTATCGAACATCTTCAACAAAGCGTATATGAAGAGTATTCGTTTAGAACATAATTTTTTGTTTTATAAGGTTGATATATGTTGTTAATCAAAGAGGCAAATAATGAAGAATTTTCTCTAGAAATCTCGCTAAATTAGCCAAGTTTAAGTTTAAAAACCTTAAACTGACTTTATCTTAATTTTACGGAGAGTGTTAATGAAAAAGTTTATTGTAAGTGTGGCTGCGGTTGCAGCATTAAGTTCAGTAGCGTTTGCAGGTGTTAACAGCCAAACGGGTTGTGGTCTTGGTTCTATGATCATTAAAGATGATAGTAGTGCTATTTTACTTGCTCTTCAAGCAACAACGAATGGTACTTCTGGAAACCAGACTTTTGGTATCACTTCAGGAACATCTGGATGTAAAAAAACTAAATTTGTTATGAATGAGCGCGCTGAAGAGTTCGTTGCATCTAACATGGATCAACTTGCTAAAGAGATCGCAGTTGGTCACGGTGAGTCTGTAGACACACTGGCTGAACTTCTTGCTGTAGAAGACAAAGAAGTATTTGCTTCTGCGCTTCAAGCAAACTACAACAGCATCTATACTTCTAAAAACGTAGAGATGGCTGACGTTCTAGATAATATTTCTACAATGTAATCTCTTACTAAACGGACATGTTCCGTTTAGTATCCACACTTAATACCCCCATATCACAAGGCATCATCATCCTACGCTTTATCATATTAATAGCCCTGTCTTTGACTTCAATACATGCAAATGTAGATGAGTATATCGCTTTGGCCAAAGAGAAAAAACTTTCAGACTCACGTTATTGGCACATCTTACTGCATATGCCAGATGAGGAGAGTGAGATAGACGACAAAGTCTTTTTTCTTTCGCCTGATGGGATGAATGATGCGGAGGCTGAACTAGAAGCTACAATCACGGCACTGGTAAATGAGGATGTCTTTGATGATAATGCTACTGCATGCCGGTTTCCCGCTCGAAAGTGGTGGTTGCTCCAAGAGTTGAACATGAAAGATCTACCGCAGGTCGAGTGTAAGGCTTTTGAAGACCTTCTAGGAAGAGTCGATCCGCAATCTGTAAGCCTGATTTTTCCCTCTGCTTATATCAACTCTCCAGCTTCGATGTTTGGACATACCTTTCTTCGGATTGATTCCTCATATAACTCCAAGATGCTTTCTCACGCGATCAACTACGCAGCCAATGCCGACTCTTCAACGGAGAATGGGATGGTATTCGCCATTAAGGGACTGGTCGGCGGATATTATGGAAATTATTCACTATTGCCTTATTACGAGAAGATAAAAGAGTATCGAGACACTGAAGAACGTGATATGTGGGAGTATGATCTGAACCTGAAGCAAGATGAGATCATTCAGATGATGCGTCATATCTGGGAGATACATGACACCTATTCGTGGTACTACTTCTTTACGGAGAATTGCTCGTACAACATGCTCTGGCTTATAGAGGCGGCCAAACCAAGTGTACATTTGCGTGAATATTTCAATTATCAGGTCCTGCCTCCGGAAACAATTCATGTGACACTGAATGAGGATATTGTCAAGAAGCGGCACTACAGACCGGCTCGCCGCAGCAAACTCTTGGCTTATGAAAATCATCTGAAAGAGAGTGATATTGATGATGTGTTCAGCTTGGCCAGGGCTGAAACCCATCCGCAGACATTTTTAAATAACAGTAATAAAGCATTACAGACACAGCAATATATCCTCGAGGCCTCTTCTGAGTTTATTGAATACGATTTTCTGGCTGGGGATATTAATGCAAGTGTCTACCGGGATAGACTGCATAGGATTCTTGGGGCACGTGCTAGTCTTGGAAAAGGCGAAAGAATCGAGATCCCCGTGCCTATTGATCCTATGGAGGGGCATCGTGCTTTGCGACTGAGAGCTGAAGCGGGAGTAAGAGATACGGAGGGTATCGGATTTATAGGTATCCGTCCTGCAAATCACGATATCAAAGACAGCGATATCGGATTTTTGCGTGGTACTCAGATCGAGTTCTTTGATCTTTTGTTCAGTTATGGGAAGGATGATTTTAGTGTTGAAAAGGCAACGCTTATCAATATTGTTTCACTTGCGCCGCGAAGCAAGTTCTTTAAACCCTTTTCGTGGCGTTTGAACACGGGATGGGACAGGAACTATCTAAGCGAAAGTACGAAGTTTACTTCTAATGCTTCGGCTGGTCTCACATGGGGAAATGATCTGGGCTATGTCTATCTTTTAGCAGATGCACTGTTTTATACAGACCGAAGTCTGACAGCGGGTCTCGGGGGAGTAGCTGGCGCGGTGATCTATGAGGGGAGAGACTTTAAGACAAATATCGAGGCTACTCAACGCCTTTATGATACAGGGAAGGATCAGCTTCTTTTCTCTGTGTCACAACACTATAGAAGTTCGCAAAATACAGCCGTATCAATCTCATATGATTATGTGGAAAAGTTCGAAAATGATTGGGATACTGTCAAATTCACTTTTGATTATTTCTTTTGAGGAATAATTCAATTTTTTTATAATTATTTTGAGTTATAATGGAAGCAATAACAACGAAGGTATTACATGTATATTG
>JBFEXN010000064.1:0-9008 GCA_041562655.1 Sulfurimonadaceae bacterium | reverse complement strand
TGTCACTTCATTCATCTTAGCAGTAAGAGTCGATGCCTGCTCTACCGGAAATCGGCGGATCATATCCGAGGTCTTTGTATCGATCACGGAGACATAAAACACTTCACTACTATTGTCAAATCCAAAACGCAAGGACGTATTGAATGGATTAAGCGCTTTATTAAGTGAGTCAATAAGCTCACGCGCTTCCTTTTCTGAAGTTATCGGTTTGTTGTTCTCATTGTTTTGTTGTGCTACGTCAACTTGAGGTTTTACCTCTTGAACAGTTTTTTGTATCGCAACAGCCTTCTGTTCACTCTGAATCTGAGTACTTTGTTGTTTGGCAATATTATTAAAAATTTCCATAACCAAGCCTTCTGTTAAAAATCTTATACATACAATCGACAATTGTAAAAAATAATTTAGCTCTGTTAGTGTAATTTTATTATTTTCTCATCAAGCATTAAATGTTCCATGGATACAATAAGGTAAAAAGAAGAGAGAGATTGTGGACCACTACCTACACTTGCTAAAAGGTGAAGCAATACTTCGTCGATTAAGCCTTATTCAACTGATATCGTATTTTGGAGCATGGTTCTCAAATGTTGCCATATACACTTTACTTGTAGAGTTGGAAGTGTCCGCTTTTTTAATCGCTTTAGTCGCAGCATTTCATTTTTTACCAGGAGTTCTGCAGGCACCACTATCAGGTGTGCTGATTGACAAAATGCATCCCAAGAAATTAATGCTGATATTAATATCTCTTGAAGTTATCAGTACAGGCCTGCTTCTTCTTGTAACCTCAGTAGAATGGATATGGCTCTTACTCGTATTGATATTCGTACGAATGGGCGCATCAAGCTTTTATTTTACAATAGAGATGTCTTTGTTACCAAAGCTGCTCGAGGGAAAGGCATTGCAGTATGCGAACGAAATCCACTCCATCATCTGGTCTTTGTCGTACACTCTTGGCATGGCGATAAGTGGGCTTTTGGTATATCAACTTGGCATTGCCACAGCGTTTATCATTGATGCCCTTCTGTTTGTGCTTGCCTTTTTCATGTTGATGGGAATAAAGATTGATGTTGACCTACAGGGCAATACCATCGGGTTTATAAATACGTTTACAGAGGGAGTGGCTTATCTCAGGCAGAATACAAAGATCTTACACCTTATGTTTATCCATGCCGCAGTTGGACTTACCGTGTTTGATGCCTTGGTCGCACTTATGGCCAAAGAGTTTTATGTTTCAATTGTTGCAGTACCCTTGGCTCTGGGATTAATACATGCCATCCGTGCTGTTGCTTTGGTCCTTGGTCCTATCATCTTGGGTAAGTGGGTAAACAGTACTCGTTTAATGTATGTGTTCTTAATTCAGGGCCTTGGAATGATGATATGGGCCTTTGTGCTGGAAAACTTTTATCTTTCCCTTTTGGGCTCTTTTGTATCGGGATTTGCGGCAACGACGCTTTGGTCCTTTACTTATACGCTGATTCAAAAGCATACACAAAAAAATTTTTATGGAAGAGTAGTGGCGTATAATGATATGATATTCTTATCCGTTGGAGCACTGAGCTCTGTAATGGTCGGTGTATTGATTGATGCTGGATGGGAAATATCAAGTGTCTTGTATCTTTTGGCAGGAGGGTTTATCCTGGCGGCTGGCTATTATCACTGGATACGAAAGGCGTATGATGTTTAGTTTGGCGATATTAGGCGGTATATTACTTAATGTTGGTGCTTTCTTAATGTTTAGAGGATTAGCCTTCCAAGCGATTATTGTCTATCTTTTTGCAGACATCTGATGGGTTGTCATGGCCTTGCAAAAAGATGATTATATCGGGGCCGTTTTTATAGCGAGTGGGATGATATTGGGCTTTTTGGCTTATTTGAAAATGCGTTCTGGAAAGATGCGTAAAAGTCTGAATAAACATGATGAGAAGAGTACATAAAAAAGCAGTTCATGTTTAGAATCTACAAAGAGGTATGTGGATGAAACAAGTGAAGTTGTCACGTGAGATAGGGGTCTTTCTATTACTTTTTTATGGACTTGGAAACATCCTTGGGGCAGGTATCTATGTACTAGTCGGTAAAGTAGCCGGTATATCGGGATACTTCACCGTTTTTTCATTTTTACTGGCCTGTATTATCGCGTTATTTACGGCACTTAGCTATATGGAACTTGCCTCACGATATCCCGTCAGTGCGGGTGAAGCAGTTTATGTTCAAGAGGGGATGGGGCTAAGGCCACTCTCTATCAGTTTTGGACTTTTGATCATGGCAGCAGGATTACTCTCTGCCGCAACAATCGCACATGGCTTCGCCGGATATTTAAGTCAGCTGGTAGATATTGATGCAAAAGTCTCGATCGTCCTTTTAGTAGTGGCCCTTGTGGCGATCTCTATTAAAGGTATCAAAGTGAGTGTCGCAGCGGCATCCATTCTTACGCTGGTAGAGGTATTTGGATTGTTATTGATTATCTATCACGGCTTTGGTGAGGTGACAGAGCCCAGTGTCAGCTATAAGGTGTTTCTTCCAGCTTTTGATTTTAGTGAGGTGTCAGTAATTTTTCTTGGCGCCTTTTTGGCTTTTTATGCTTTCATAGGCTTTGAAGATATGGTCAACATAGCTGAGGAGGTGAAAGAGCCAAGTAAAACATTCCCTATTGCCATCATATCGGCCTTGGTGATCTCAACGCTCTTATATGTCCTTATAGTGATTGTCGCCTTGCAGACACTTCCTTTGGATGCACTGCAACAATCCTCAGCTCCTTTTTCTGATATCTATAAAAAACTTACCGGGGAGGAGCCAATCGTGATTTCAATGATAGGGGCCTTTGCCGTTGTCAATGGTGCACTCATTCAGATTATAATGGGCTCAAGAATCCTATACGGTATGGCACTCAAAGGTTGGTTGCACAAAAGCCTGGCTGAGGTTTCAACTATAACAAAGACCCCAATCAAAGCTACAATAGCGGCGGGTATGATCACGATCGTATTTGCACTGCTTTTTGATATTGTCTCACTCGCGAGTTTTAGCAGTATGCTGACTTTGGTCATCTTCACCTTGATAAACCTCGCACTTATTCGAATCAAACATACTAAAGCGACCCCTATAGGGGTCTTGGAAATTCCATTGTGGATGCCATGGTGCGGTGTGCTTTTAAATATATTCTTGATAAGCATGGCACTGTTCATTCGTTGATAAAACAATTACACAAAGGTCAGACATGAATCGCAGAGAGTTAATTGATTCACTGGTTATGCGCGGGGTCTTACATAGTCCACGTCTAATTGAGGCATTTGAGACCGTTGATAGGACAGATTTTGTTCTTGCAGAACTGAGAGATATGGCTTACGAAGACCGTCCCCTACCTATTGGCGCTTCACAGACAATCTCACAGCCTTATACCGTCGCCTTTATGCTGGAACTCTTACAGCCAAATGCGTCTGATCGTGTACTTGATGTCGGATCGGGTTCAGGGTGGACGAGTGCCTTATTGGCCTGCGTGAGCAAGCATGTCGATGCGGTTGAACGTATTAAAGAGCTTGTACAGTTCTCAAAACAGAACCTTTCAAAATACTCCTTTGAAAACGTAAGCGTGCACCAGGCAAAACAGACGCTAGGTCTACAAGGTGAATATTTTGATAAGATTTTGGTCTCTTGTGCCGCTGATGAGGTGCCACAGGCACTAATAAGACAACTATTGCCTGGCGGGATAATGGTGATCCCGATAAACAACAGTATCTATCGAGTGTTCAAGAAGGATGACGGTTCACTAAAGATCGAGGAGTATCCAGGTTTTATCTTTGTTCCTCTTATCCGGGATGATATAGATGATTCAGACAACAGATATGTTTAAATAGGTTATACTTTCGTCATGATTTATACATACAAAAATGAAGAGTACGATTTAAGTAAGGTTACGCGTCTATATCCTGCTGCAACAGTAGAGGTCCCAGGTGGTGAGACTGCGCAAGTCTCCCTGGAGTGGGCCGATATGAAAAAAGACAAGGTGAGCATCGCCTATTATGTTTTGGTCTTTGATTTTGACCCTGTAGGTGAGGTGCCGGTGAATAGAAAAGAGTTGAGGTGTGAGACACAAGATGAGCTTTTTGCCGTGATGCAAGAGGTGAACAGTTATTTTAAACAATAAGAGTTCCCTTCGTAAGATCCTCTCTATCTCAATTCCCGCTGCATTTAAACATCTCCTTGATATGCTACAAGTGCTCATCGATCTTATCATGGTCGGTTCTTTGGGTGTCGCTGCATTGGCTGCTATAGGCCTGGGATTGCAGTTTTTAATGGTCTTGAACGTGGTGATGACTGTCTATATCGTCGGTGGAAATGCCGTAATTTCGAGATACATCGGGTCAGGTCGTCTTCACCGAGCCAATATCTCATTTTTCAATAGTCTCGTACTCGCCCTGACCTTATCTCTTTTTGTTTCACTTATCGGTTATACGAGCGCCGAACAGTTTTACTTGTGGATGGGGACGGGTGAAGAGGTTGCCAGACTTGGAGAAAGTTATTTTGGCATCCTCTGTCTGGGAATGCCGCTGATCTTTGTAGATGCACTTTTCTTTAACGCTTTAAGTGCGGCGGGGAAGACGCAGGCCTCGCTATATATAAAAATAGCATCGGCGTTGTTGAATATTCTCTTGAACTATACACTCATCTTTGGTCATTTTGGCTTTGAAGCCTTGGGTCTTCAAGGGGCGGCCATAGCAACGATCATCTCTTATGGGTTTAATGTCCTGGTGTATACTCTTTTGATCAGTAGAGCCTCGAGTGCTTTGCATTTTTATACTTATCTCTCTTTAAAAAGTCTGCGCAGTATCTTTAAAATAGGCCTGCCCGCAAGCTTGGAACGATTGATCACGGTGGGGTCGTTTATGGTCTTTGTCATGGTGATCACAAAGTATGGGACAGCGGCACTGGCCGGTTATCAAGTAGGGTTGAGGATAGAAGGCCTTGCTTTTATGCCGGGGTTTGGTTTTGCTATTGCTGCGATGGCCCTGGTGGGACAAAGTCTTGGTGCAAAAAACAGTGATGCTGCTCATAATGATGCTCTGACCGTCACCAAAATAGCCGCTGCTTTTATGGGGTTTGTCGGACTCTTTCTGATATTTTTCCCAGAGTTCTTCTGCCAGTTCTTTACGCAAGACACAAGAACGGTAGAACTTGCTTCTGTCTATTTACAACTTGTCGGACTATCTCAGGTGCCCTTAGCCGTAGCCTTTGTACTCAGCGGTGCACTTCGAGGAGCAGGGGCGACAAAAACGACGCTTAAGATCAATGTCGGCTCATTGATCTTCTTGCGTGTGTTGCCTTCCATCTATGTCAGTACGGTGACTGATGATATCTACTGGATATATATCGTGATGATAATGGAGACCTTTATCAAGGGAGGACTGTTTTGGTATGTCTTTACCTTGGGAAGATGGAAAAGTATTAAAGTATAAAGTCGTCTATGATTAGATAGAATATGTAGTATTAAGAAGAGGAGATTCCACAATGCCGATAAGGATCGATGACCTTGATGACGGACTAGGTAAGATAGTCACCGGAACGGGTAAAATCACGGGCGAAGAATTTGTCGGTGCCTTGACGGAACATTTTTCACAGCCCGTTGAAAAACTAAAAAAATATATTTACTCTATAGTCGATTTTACAGAAGCAAGAAACGTCACGATAACGTTGGATGATTTACATATTATTGTTGCAAAGACCTTAGAAAATGCAAAAATAAATCCGGATATGACTGTTGTCATAGCTACTAATGAAGTGGTCTCTTCACTTTTGGCCGAAATGTGGCAGCTTCTTATTGATGAAAGCGGCTGGGATGTTAATATCTTTACGAATAGGGAAGAACTTCAGCAGTGGCTCAGCGAAGCTCTTTCTACTAAATACACAGATTGTCATCTAAGATTTAGTTAGTGGTTTATCTCATCGTTATAAGTTGTAGGGGATCGATGTGAAAGTTTTTCTGGGTGACTTCAAACATCAGCTCATCATTGACACGACCGATGATAGAGCCCTGTTTTAAACGCTTTCCTTTTTTGACGGTAGGAGCGATCTTATCCAGGTGGGCATAGATCGTATGCATACCGTTGTCATGCTCGATGATGACAATATTATTGAGCATGGTCGTCTCTTTTGCGAGAATGACCTTTCCGTTCAGTACGTTTTTCACTTTGGCATTGGCACTGTTTGGTTTTAAAGAGATAGACTCGTTAAAGATCTTTATATGATAGATAGGGTCCTCGTAAGGTCCAAACTCTTTGACGACTTTAAAACTCTCAAGCGGAGAGATCGTCTTTTTGCCGCGGTATTTTTTTGTCTGAACAGAGTGGTAAGCATCGGTCTTTGATTTTACCTTTGGCAACGAAGCGGTCGGCTTCGCTCTTGAACTACGCTCTTTTTCAAGCTTAGCCAGACGAGCCTGCTCTTTTTCTCGTGCGATACGTTTAGCCTTTTCATCTTCTTTGATGATGTTAAGCTTTGCAAGTTCGTTTTTAAGACTGTTCTGCTGATTGAGCAACTTTTTAACAGAGGCTCTATACGTATTTTTTTGGTCTTTGAGCTTTTTAAGGTCTTCTTGCTTACGTTTGGTGATAGTCAAGACTTCTTTGTGTTTTGAGTCGATGATGTCGATGGCCTTTTTAAGGGCATCGATTTTTTCTTGGATGCTTCCTATTCTTTTGGAATTAATAGAGAAGTTGCTTTGCAGTACGGAGATGTTCTGCTGCGTGATCTGGTTAAGGGATTCAAAAACCTCTTCAGTGATAAGAGCCTCATTGTTCTTGGCTTTCTCATCATCAAGGATAAGTGAAAGTGAGACATTTTTGGCGAGCATAAAGGCCAGGTCTTGTCGAAGTTTGTCCTGCGTCTCTTGTAGGTTCTCTTGTGATTTCTTGAGGAGTTTAAGCTCTTGGGAATTCTCCTGATACTGTTGCTCTTTTAGACTAAGTTCGAGCTGAAGTTCTTGAAGCTTCTTTTGGTCCTTAAGGATAACCCTCTCTTGTTGGATTATCTTTTTTGCTGTTGAGGCAAGGTTCTTATGTACCTTAGAATAGGTCTTGTCAAATTTTTCAAGTTTTTTGCTTGTATATTTTATCTTTGAATCAATACTTGCCTTGGCATAGATGTTTGATGCGAAGAAGATGAAAACAAGTAAAAGAAAACGCATTAATACTCTTCTTTATGGTTGATGATCAACATCAGTGAAAGCACAATAGCAAGTGACAGAGCAATAGAATAATGTAAAACGGTGTCTTTTGTATAGTTGAATATGTCCACATGGATATTGATGTCTTTAAAATATATACCTACCCAGTCAGTACTCCCAATAAAAGCAAAGGCAAGAAGTATCAATGAAGCTGCAATGATCGCATCCAAGATCGCAAGTCGAAACAAGACCGCAGAACGTAGCATTATCGGTGCGCCAAATAGGGCCATGATATTCATACGTTCAGCATGCTGGAACTGCCAGATACGCATCTCCTTGGCAATAAGGAGCAGGGTGACGACGAAGATAGCAATGGCGAATACCTGTGTGATGCCTTTGTACAGTAAAAGGAGTTTATAGATCTGATCGTGTGTCTGTGAAAAGTTCTCCACACGTTTGATCTCCTTCATATTTTCCAGCTGTGAACCGAGTATATCGATCTCCTCCGGTTCCGGGTAGTGCTCTAGCGAGAGTTTATAGAACTTTGGAAGAGAGGCACGCAAAAGGCCAAGACTTGTCTTGTCCATCTCTTTTTCCAAGCGCTTGATGACCTTTTCTGGACTGATCTCTTCAAGAGAACGAACAAGTGAAAAACGGGATTTTATTGAAGACTCTTCCAGCGTCGAGTTGGCGATGACTACGATAGAATAGTTCGCACGCAGTGTCTCTTCGTAAGAATTGATAGAGCGCTCCAGTATTTGATAGACCTGAATGGTGAATAAAATAGTAAAGAGTGCAGCGATAAGTGAGAAATGGTTTTTAAGAGACTTCATAAATACTTCCATATTCGATGTGCAGATGTTTGTAATCTATCTTCATTGTCTCTGGAATATGGTGAGTGACAACGACAACAGTCGTCTTTAACTGTGTGCATGCCCCTTCCAAAAGATTCCATATGACCTGAGCTGAATAATCGTCAAGGTTACCGGTTGGCTCATCGGCCAGGATGATGATAGGGTTATGCGCCAAGGCTCTGGCCATTGCGACACGTTGTTGTTCCCCACCACTTAGTTCCAAAGGATATTTCCCAAGTTGATGATTGAGCTTGACGTGTGTCAGCAATTTTTGTACCTGGATCTCACTGACATCTTTGGCATAACCGGATATGATCAAAGGAAGCATGACGTTTTTCTCGATGGTCCACTCTTTGATAAGTTTGTAGTCCTGGAAGACGATGCCGATATGACGGCGTAAAAAATTAAGTTTTTTATTCGTGATATCGCTCATCTGTACTCCACCGACAGAAAGCTCTCCCTGTTTTGGCTCAAGTGCTCCGTAAAGTGATTTCAAAAGGGTGGACTTTCCGCTACCACTAGCCCCTGTGATAAAGACAAAGTCACCTGAGTTGATATCAAAGTTACTTTGATTGATAATGGTCTCATTGTTGTTATATGACAGCGTAAGATCTTTGGCGATGATAACTTTATCCATATAGGAGCTCTTTCAATTTGAGATGGGATTGGAAGTTCGTACGTGATGCAATAGGTGCAGCCGGAAAATAGTTTGTTTCCTCGTCTGTAATGATGATGAACAGGTGCTCAGGCTTATCAAAAGACCCCATGGAAAGTCTGATGAGATAGCCATTGTCTTTGATCTTGTATAAACGTTCAAAATGGATAAACCCGTTTTCAAATCGTTGCGTTGTCCCATTGAGGCTCTCTAGATCAGCTGTGCAGTTTCCTGTGAGCGAGAAGTCATAGTCACTTTCAAGTGCTTCAGACTCTTCATGGTTGGTCAGGGTGATATCGTAGATGTTCTTTTCCATCTTTCGCCAGCGCGTCTCATATTTGCTTATGAT